>JAJDDH010000191.1 GCA_029260415.1 Phycisphaerales bacterium
ACCCAGCGCGTCTCCTCCCAGGTTGACGGCCGCGCCGAGCCACACCGCCGCGACGCCCACCACGCTGTACATCGCCAGGCGCACAGCGTGGTACGCGACGTGCGCCTTTGCTCGACCGCGAACCCCGTCCTCGCCGGCCCCAACCGCAAACGCCATGATGGCGCCGCACATCCCCGCGCAGTGACCACTGCCGGCGAGGCTCGTCATCAGGACCGCCCCGAGCATGCTGAGCACGGTTGGTGTCGGTTCCACTCGATCAGTCTCCGACCATCAGCTTCTGGGTCTGCATCACCTGGCCGCCATCCCCCTGGAGGCGGACAGTGATGCTCCAGAGCCCGCGGTCGAGATCGCCGGGAGCCCACAGCAGGCGCCCGTCGCGCTCCGGCGCGAGATTCGCTGTGCGGGCAACGAGCGTCTCGCCCGCGTGGCGTGCCTCGAGTTCTCCGCTCTGGATCTGCGCTCGGGTACCGGCGCCCAGATCGGTCGCGCTGACCTCAATCACCCCTGACCCGAGATCAACGATGGTGACGGACCATCCGAGCTTCGCGGGATCGGGCCATTCCGCCCTGGATCGGTCCCAGTCCACGGCCTTCTGGTAGTAGTCGGGCTCGACGGCGGACGCGACCGGGTTGCTTGTTGCCGCGACAACCGTGACGGCGCAAACACACATGTTGAGCAGAAGCAGCCCGACAACGGCCACGACCCAGATCCTGCCACTCTCGATCAACGATCGCAACATCGCTTAGCCTCCTGCGGGTCCGAACATGCGGAACCGAACGGTTCGCTCGCTTCCCTCGTCATCGTGGACCTTCATCTCAACATCCCGACGCCCGCGCGTGCCGGCGAAGAACTCGCGATCCGCCTTGATCAGGAGGGTCTCCGAGATGGTTTTCCGGGGAGGCGCCTGGAGTCCCTCCTCCTGGATCACGAGACTCAGCCCGGCCTGGCCCACAAGGGTGTACGTCCGATTGTCGGTCGTCCTGTTCGTGACGCGGAGTCGCGCCTGATTGACGACCTCCCCGGATGGCAGCACGTTGAAGGGCAGCCCCTGCTCACGGATGAGCAACGCGTCGAATGTTGATTTGTCTCCCAGCGTCACCACCATCCCGATCGCAAGAATCAGGAGGAGCACCGGGTAGATCACGACCCGCGTTCTCAGCATGCGCCAGTTGCCTGTTTCCAGGGCTTGCTGTGAGCTGTAGCGGATGAGCCCGGTCTCGCGCCCGATCTTGCTCATCACGGAATGGCAGGCGTCGATGCACGCGGCGCAGTGGATGCACTCGAGCTGGAGGCCGTCCCGGATGTCGATCCCGGTCGGGCAGACCGCGACGCAGAGCCCGCAATCGACGCAGTCCCCCTGCTCCTGCTCGGCCTTTACCACCTTCAGGCTGAGATCCGCGTGCTTGCCCGGGCGTTTCGCTTTGCCCCGGGGCTCGCCCCGCTGCCGGTCATAGCCGACGATCAGCGACGAGGTGTCGAGCATGACGGACTGGAAGCGCCCATAGGGGCAGGCGATCGTGCAGAGCTGTTCTCGGAAGAACAGGAAGTTGAAGAGCATCATCCCCGTGACGAAGAGCACGAACACGAACCCGGCCACGTGATTGAGCGGGTTTCCGAGGATCCAGTCCTGGAGCGCCTGAGATCCAACGAAGTATGCCAGAAAGGTGTTGGCCAGGAAGAAGCTGATGACGATATAAACGCCCCATCTGAGAACCCGACGGAGGGCGAAGGGCATCGAGGCGAGCCTCCCCCTCCCACCCTTGGCGAATCCCAGCAGGCGATCGATCGGGCGGAAGACGAAATCGAGGTACACCGTCTGCGGGCAGGCCCACCCGCACCAGACGCGACCAAAGAGCGCGGTGACAAAGAAGATGAGAATGAAGGTGGTGATCATCCCGATCGCCAGCATCAGCGTGTCGGTTGGGAAGAACATCTTGCCGAAGATCGTGAACTCACGCCGCAGGAAGTCAAGAAAGACCCACTGGCGCCCGTCGACCATGATGTGCGGCAGCACGACGAATAGCACGATCAGCAGCCAGCCGATCACCCGGCGCCGCTTCCAGAATGAGCCCGTGATCCGCTTTGGGTTGATCCAACGCCGAGACCCATCGGCGTTGAGCGTCGCGAGCACCCGGTCTTCTGGCTGAAGCAGTGAACTCATGGTTCCGGTCTCTCCTTGCGGCGCATCGCCCTAGGGCGCCTCGGACGACGGCACGACGTTCCCGTCCGCATCCAGCGTGGGCCACGGATCGATGATGACGCCCTCCGCCTCGCGAGGACTCTGGAGGTTTTTCCCGCGGAGCGATGCCATGTACGCGGCGACCAGGGCGACCTCACTCTCGTTCAGGGCGTTGCGCTGAGCGGGCATGGCGCCGTTGGCGGCGCCGTTCTGGATGACCGCAACAATCCCGCCCAGTGTCGTCGTGTTCTTGTAATACTCATCGGTCATGTTCGGACCGACCAGGCCCTCTCCCTGCTGCCCGTGGCACAGCGTGCACTTCTGCTTGAAGATGGCTTCGCCCTGAGCGAGCCAGGCGTCCTGCCCCATGATCTGCAGGATCTTGGACTCGCCCATCGGGATCTGACGCAGTTCGGAGAAACGAACCTCGAGCGCCCTCGATTCCGCCGAGGCGTGACGCTTGTGCAGCGAGGGGACCATCGGCGAGTGGTAGACGACGACGTAGCAGAGTGCGAAGACGATCGATCCCCACCAGATCATGTGCCACCATCCCGGGATGGGGTTGTCGTACTCCTGGATGCCGTCGTAGTTGTGGTCCTTGAGTTCATCGGTCGTCGAACCGGACCCGACGAACCCCGCCCGTCGCTGCGAGACGGGCAGGATGCGGAGTTCACGCGCGAGCTTGACCGCCCCACCCTCGCGAGCCGCTCTGGCGTTCATCATGTGGTGCGGGATGTACACGCCCGGCGCCCGGTCGGGCGAGCGAGCGGCCTGCTGGCGGCGACGCTCCAGCTCCGCGAAGTCACTCTCATCCGACTCGATCAGCTCGATCGGCACGTACACACCAGAACTGCGCGTGCCGGGAGTTGGCCCTGAGGTCGCGTCTGCCGCCGACGGTCTCCCCGGCTGGGCCGCGCGCCGGACCGTGTGACTTCCAACCTCCCAGCGTTGCTCATGGCTTGGGTCCATTACTCACTCTCCCCTTCGAAGCTCTCGCAATCGTCATGGAGCGCCATGTGGGCGGCGTATCGCATCGATTTCTTGTCCGCCCGGAAGATGCGCCAGACCGCTGCCGCGAAGACCGTGGCGAAACAGATCAGCCCAACGATGGGGAAGACGGCCAGGTCCAGGTGGCCAAACACATCACTCAGACGCATCGTTCACCTCCGTGTTGCTTGTGGTTTCGGGCGTCTCGGACGTAGGGGGATCGGCGTAGAGATCGGTGCCGAGCCGCTGGATGTAGGCGATGAGCGCGACGACGCGCTTGGTCTCGACACCCTCGACCACCGGCGAGCCCTGGGCCTGGTCGATCAGAATCGTGGCGATCTCCTGGGCCTGGGCCCTGGCGTGATCAACCGCGGCGCCATTGTGCACCAGCGACCCGTACGGCACACCCAGCATGGCCATGGCGTCAACCCGCCCCTGGATGTCCTCGAAGTTCAGCTCCTTGTCGATCAGCCACGTGTACGCGGGCATGACCGAGTTGGGGTTGGTGCTGCGCGGATTCTCGAAGTGGGTGTAGTGCCAGAAGTGGCTGTTCACTCCGCCCTCGCGCGCCAGGTCCGGTCCGATGCGCCGGCTGCCCCACTGGAACGGGCGGTCGTAGATGAACTCGCCAGGCTTGGAGTACTCCCCGTACCGCTCCGTCTCCGCGAAGATCGGGCGGATCATCTGCGAGTGGCAGTTGTAGCAGCCCTCGGCGACATAGATGTCACGCCCGGCAAGTTCCAGCGGTGTGTACGGCTGCACGCTGGCGATCGTCGGCACGTTGCTCGAGATCAGGAACGTCGGCAGGGCCTCGGCGAGGCTGCCGATGCTGATGCCCACCACCACGAGAATGGTGAACCGCACCGGCAGACGCTCCCATCGCCTGTGCCAGGTGAGCTGGGCGAAGCGGTCGATCGCGTCTCCCAGCATGGTCCCCTCGACCAGACGGCTGACCGCCTTCGGGTCCTTGACGACAGCGCCCTTCCGCAGCGCCGGGGCCTCGTGGACGATCTCCTCATACTGCGCGGGGCGGCCTCGCCAGGTCATGAACATGTTGATGCAGAGGAAGACGACGCCGAGGACGAACATCGAGCCACCGACCACGCGGATCCAGTAGAGCGGGATGAGCACGGTGACCGTTTCGATGAAGCTGGGGTAGGCCAGGCGACCGCTCTCATCGAACGCGCGCCACATCAGCCCCTGTGTGATGCCCGCCGCGTAGATCGAGAGGATGTAGAGCAGGATCCCGATCGTCCCGACCCAGAAGTGCAGCGCACAGAGGCGCTGGCTCCAGAGCTTGCACTGGAACAGGCGGGGCGCCAGCCAGTAGATCATGCCGAACGTCATGAACCCGTTCCAGCCCAGAGCGCCCGCGTGGACGTGGGCGATGGTCCAGTCGGTGTAGTGGCTCAGCGAGTTGACGCTCTTGACGCTGAGCATCGGTCCCTCGAAGGTGGACATGCCGTAGAAGGTCACGCCCACGACGAAGAACTTCAGGACAGGGTCCTGGGCGACCCGGTTCCAGGCGCCGCGGAGGGTGAAGAGGCCGTAGATCATGCCACCCCACGAGGGCATCCAGAGCATGACACTGAAAACCATGCCCAGCGTGCTCGCCCACTCGGGCAGCGCGGTGTAGTGCAGGTGGTGCGGCCCCGCCCAGATGTAGATGAAGACAAGCGACCAGAAGTGCAGGATGCTCAGGCGGTAGCTGAACACCGGGCGGTCGGCCGCCTTGGGCATGAAGTAGTACATCATCCCAAGGAATGGCGCAGTCAGGAAGAACGCCACGGCGTTGTGCCCGTACCACCACTGCATCATCGCGTCCTGCACGCCCGCGTAGACGGGGTAGCTCTTCATCACCTGATCGATGGATCCCCACTCGCCGGTCTTGACGAACTGGACGACGCCGACCGGGATCCAGAGGTTGTTGAAGACGTGGAGCACAGCGACAGTGACTATCGTCGCGATATAGAACCAGAGCGCGACGTACATATGGCGCTCGCGCCGCTTGATCAGCGTCATGAAGAAGTTGACCCCGAAGAACCCGACCCAGACCACCGCGATCATGACGTCGATGGGCCATTCGAGCTCGGCATACTCCTTGCCCTGCGTGAACCCGAAGGGCAGGGTCAATGCCGCGGCGACGATGATGATCTGCCATCCCCAGAAGTGCAGGCGGCTGAGCTTGTCAGACCACATCCGCGCCTTGCAGAGGCGCTGGGTTGAGTAGTAGACCGCCGTGAAGACCCCGTTGCCCGCGAAGGCGAAGATGGCCGCGTTGGTGTGCAGCGGACGGAGACGCCCGAAGCTCAGCCACTCATGCTCGTAGAGCAACGCGAAGGAGCCCGTGAGCCAGGCGGGCCAACCCCGTGCGATCATCCATTCGCCGGCGACCGGCAGGACAAGCTGCAGGGCGATGACCAGCCCCGCCGCGGTCGCGACGAGAGCCCATACGGCTGTCGCGGCGGCAAAGGCCCGGCTGATCTTGTCGTCGTATACAAAGGTCTCAACGAACCTGACCTGATCGGTCTTGCCGTCCGCCACGATCTCCGTCTGATCATTCATGCATATCCCCGCACCTGAACGAATCCACCAGATTACAGGCTATCCGTATCTCTAAACGTGTTTGTTCGCTTTAGGAGCGTCACATGGCGACACCAGTTGCGTGGCGCCTCTACTCCGGCCTCTTTCCTTTGATGCTGATCCCGGTCGTCCCCAGTGTCTGGCAGAGCGGCTTGGACTTCCTCGGGGACATCAGGATGTCCTGGATCGAGGTCCCCTTGAAGGACCGCTCCACGGACGCGATAGCGTCGTCGAGCAGCTGATGGAGTGCGCAGAGAGAGGCGCCGTGTTCGCCGATGCCGAGGGGGCAGGTCTCGATTCGACCAATGCCTGATTCCGCGGCCTCAAGTACGTCCCAGACCGAGATGGTCCCGGCTGGCTTTGCCAGGGCGAACCCGCCCCCAACCCCGCGCCGGGCGGTGAGCAGGCCTGCTCTTGAGAGATCACGGAGGATCCTCGCCAGGTACCCCTGGGGGACGTGGGTCACCTCCGCGATCTCCTCGGTCACCGCTGGCCCCCCCCCAATTCGGGCGAGGTACACGACGGCCCTCAGGGCGTATTCTGCGGTCTGTGTGATCATGCCTCAGCGGACTCCGCATGGACTGTTCTGTATATCGGCGTTCAGTATAGTCTTTCTGAACGCCGCCTGTCGACTCGCTTGGGGACGGATCAAATCATGCTCAGGGGTCCCACGGGCAGCCGCCCGCCTGGGATGGATCCGACAGCGATTCAGATCACGCGCCCAGGGGGCTCAAGCCTTGGTTTTTGAGCGGCGTGATCGATCGACCGTGGCGGGACCTGGGCGAGTTCGTCGTCGAGGGCTAGGGGACGATGGACGGAGCTGCGTCCGCCGCGAGCAAGCGCCACGCTGCGGCGTCCTCGGCACGCCCCATGGACTCGTACAAATTGGCGAGGCGACGCGCGGTCACCCTGGTCGCATCGCCCGCTGGTGAGCGGTCGTCGCGGAGGCTCGCGTAGCAGGCGAGGAGCACCGCCTCGGCGTCGTCATAGCGCCCGAGCGCGGCAAGACATTCACCCCGCAGGCTCTCGACCTCGAGGCGGCGCCAGCCGAAGCTCTCCGCCGATCCGCTCCCGTCACGCAGCACCCGCTCTGCGTCCACCGCTTCGCCCTGTCGGAGCAGGAGCGTGCCCAACGCCAGCTGTGAGCGGGCCAGGTCGGGGTGACCCGGGTGGAGGCGTTCGCGGCGTGTGTCCAGAACGCGGCGGTGCGTGCGCGCCGCGGCGCCGAGCTCACCTCGCTGCTCCTGGATCTCGGCGAGGCGGTAGAGACTCATGGCGCTGTCCGGGTGACTCTCACCGAGGGCGCGTGAACGGATCGCGTACGACTGGCGGTACAGATCTGCCGCCTCGTTCAGATCGCCGGTCAACTGCGTGAGGCGACCGAGGTTCATGAGGCTGGAGGAGACGACCAGGCTCTCCTGGCCGTAGGCCGATCGACGGATGTCCAGGCCCTCTCGGAGCAGACGCTCGGCGTCTGCATGCCTCCCCTGGTCGGACCGGAGCAGGCCCATTGCGTTCAGGGCGGCCGCAACGTCGGGGTGACGGTCGCCCCGCACACGGCGGTAGGTCCCCAACGCGGACTCGAGCTGGCGATCCGCGTCCGCGAACAGCCCGAGCGCCCGGTAGCTGTTGCCGATCGTGATGCGCACCGAGGCGTCGATCTCGGGGCGCCCACTCAGTGCGACGTCGACCCAATGAACCGCCTCATCGAGCGTCTCGCGGAGCGTGACGTCGTGCCCGCCCGCCACGGGCTCCACGGACGCGAACGTATCCTCGAGGAAGACGCGGATGGTGTTGGCTTTCTCGGCCTCGAGGCGGGCGTCACGGTAGAGCGCCATCGCGCCGATCGCGGCGCCCAGGATCAGCAGCAGGATGACGGCGGAAAACACGGTTGGGATGAGGTGCCGGCGGAGCGTCTTTCGGATCACGTAGAGGGCGCTGTCCCGCTTTGCGTCGATCGGCTCCCCCGCGAGATAGTGATGAAGGTCCTTGTGCAGCGCCCCAGCGGACTGGTACCTGCGGGCGGGGTCCTTCGCGAGCGCTTTGAGCACGATCGTCTCGAGCTCGCCGCCCACTTTCGGGTTGATCGAGGATGGGGGCCGCGGCTCACCCTCGGTGATCGCGCGGATCACGTCGGTGACGGACCCGTCGCACGGGTACGGGCGTTGACCGGTAAGACAAGCGTAGAGCAGCATGCCCAGGGCGTACACGTCCGTGCGTGTGTCGATCTGGGCCGGGTCGCCTGAGACCTGTTCGGGGGCGGCCCACGCGATGGTCCCCAAGAACTCCCCACTCTGCGTCGCCTCGAGCATCGCACGGGCCCCGGTGGCCTTGGCGACACCGAAGTCGACCACGTGAGGCTCGCCGTCGCGATCGAGCAGGACGTTGGAGGGCTTGAGATCCCGGTGGATGATGCCGCGCTGGTGCGCGGCGCAGACAGCGTCGGTGACCTTCGCGATCAGCGCGACCACACCCCGAGCGCCGCCTGGCCGCTGGAGGGGCGCGGAGCCGCTCAGGGAAGAACCATCGATGAGCTCCATCACGAGAAAGTGACGACCGTCCTCCAGGGCGCCGCTGTCGTAAACCGTCACGATGTTCGGGTGGCGGAGCGCGGCGACCATCTCGATCTCGCCCTCGAACCGCCTCCGTCGGCGTTCGCTGGCGAGGGCGCTTCGGTGGAGCATTTTGACGGCAACCTGGCGGCGCGTCGCGGTCTGAACGGCGCGGTAGACGACGCCCTGGCCGCCGGTGCTGATGGTTTCGACGATCTCATACCCGTGCGCCGCCAGGTCGGGCGGAGGCGCCGTAGCGGTCTCGCCCACCCCCCCGGTCAGGCCCCGCTCTGTCAGGCGGAGGACGTCTGTGAACAGGTCGTTGTTCTCGCGGACCATCTCCACCTGCTCGGTGCACGACGTGCAGGACGCGATGTGATCTCGTACATCACCGTCCGTTTCGCCACGGGTGACAAACTGTTCGATCCGCTCGAGACCGGGGCAGTCTCGTGTTGTGTGGCGTGTGGCCCGCATCGCTCACTCCAGCTCGTACGCGATGGACATGTCCGACACGATGGCCCGGAGCCGCTTGAGGCATCGGTGCTTGGCGAGGTACACGTCGTTTGGTGTCGCGCCGGTCTCCTGCGATACCCGCTGCACCGACAGCCCATCAACCGCCAGCATCTCGAAGATCCTGATCGTCTGCTCCTCGGTGCGTGTCTCGGCCCGGAGCCTGGCGAGCGCCGCCTCGAGCAGTGCGTCGCGGCACTCCTCTCGCCAGATCAACTCCAGCTGGTTCTCACCCGGGACCTCGACGAACGCCGAGGCGCCGCGCCTGGCGCCCTGGGCGGCGCTCGCGCGGAGCAGATCGCACGCGCAGTTCCGCGCGATTTTGATGATCCAGGAGCTCAGGCGCCCGCGCTGCTTGTCGTACCGCCCGGCCCGGTAGGCGTGGAGGAACTTGATTAGCGTGTCCTGTGTGACGTCGGACGCATCGGCCTCGGACAGCCCCATGCGACGTACAAAGCGCTCAATCACCGGGCGGAACCGGGCGTCGAACTCCCGCCAGACAACGTCGTTGTCTGGGTCCGTCAGGCCCTGCAGCATCGCTGTTGTGGTCTTTTCGAGCATCGAAGCGTCTCGGGCTCGTTCGATCTTACCGTAAAGCTGATCGACAGCCCGAGAACTTCTCTTCGATCGTGTTGGCGCCGGCCCCGAGAGGCCGTGCGCCCGGTAGGCCGCGCCACCGACGCACGGGTCTGGCCCGCGCGCGACTCGGCGGTCATGCCAGACCGCTCTGGCGGGGACGCCCCCCCACTGCCGCCCCCGTGTGGGGGCGAACCGGTTCGGGCAACGGGTGGCGTGCACCTACGGGCACCCCGCCCCGAACGCCGTCAGGAACTCGACCACGTCTGAGAAGTCAAACACCCCAAATGGCTCAGCCAGATCCGCCTCAGGCTCCATCGCGGCGTACGCGCTGAGGAACGCGATGACGTCGGAGAAGTCGAGCTGGCCGGCGGGGTCCGCCAGATCGGCAACACACACCTCGGGTGGGTGGCGGTCGGGGCGTTGCAGTTGCAGATCGTCGAAGTACATCCCGGTGATGTCCCGCGCGAACAGGTCCAACGCACGCAGGCGGGGCACGCCGGGATCACCCAGCGATCCGCTGACATGCTGTGACCAGATCAGGCCTTCGGCAAGGGGCATCCCGTCGTAGTACATCGAGTAGAGGTCCGCGTCGAGATCGATATCGACCCAGAACTCGGCCCAGCGGTCGAACGCGAGCGGGAGTGAGGCGCCGTCGAAGTCGCGGATGACGCCGTCGGTCGCGTTGAACTCCACGTCCATCGACCAGTTGTGCCCGTCCTCGCAGTACCGGTTGAGACCGACGATGTATCCCGCTCCGGTCGCGGTCGACGGGACGTACACGCTCGTTGACAGCACGAGGCGCCCCGAGTCCTCCTCGAACCTTTTAACAACGTCCGAGCCGAACTCGCCCGAGGCATCGTAGAAGATCTTGAGCGAGTTGGGGGGGCTCAGTGCGACCTCGTCGGAGACCAGAGCGTCCTGCCCGCCGTCGCACCAGGTCTCCCAGCCACCGATGGCGTACAGGGGTTCGCCGGTGGCGTAGTTGTCGAGCCTCTCGTCCCAGTCGCCGACGGACTCGAGTGTCTGGAAGTCCTGGAAGGTGTACTCGTCGGAGGGGAGCGAGGTGCCGTGGGAACTGGCTGCGAAGGAGCCGGTCCGACCGATCTGCACCTGGATGTTGGCGTAGTCGTTGTGGCTGAACAGGGGCTGATTGGGCGACGGTCCGCCCATGCCGGGTGCGAGGAAGTTCGCGTCTGCCGAGACGCCCGGGAACGGCAGGCAGCAGCTGCCGTCGCGGTTCCAGTCCACGCCCCCGGTCTGGTTTGCGAGGCGCATCGGGGGCGGTCCGACGGGAACGACGAAGCCGGAGTAGCCGCCGATGCCGTCGGCCTCGAACAGCAGTGATTCATCAATGAAAATTGGGGGCAGCGAGCTCGGTGCGAAGTTGGTGCTCTCCGTCAGATTCCCGAACCAGCTCGACGCGTACCCGGTCTGCGGCGTGGTCCAAGTCGGATTCATGACCGAGGGGTAGTTGGGCTTGTACTCGATGGCCCGCTGAGCGGGGTTTGTGATCCCGGGCCCGCCGCCGTGGTTCAGATTGAGCGTGTGCCCGAGCTCATGGATGAACACACCGATCTGCACGGACGGGCTGCTGCCCCACCACGACCAGATGCCGCCGAGCGTCAGGAACATGTCGTTGCCCGGCATCTCGGCCATGCCCGCGATCGTGTTCGAGACGTTCTGGTCCGCGAACACGCAGTACCGGTGGGCCCAGAGCTTGGCCTGACGGATGTTGGGCCAGTTGGGGCTGGCGCGTTCCGCTGCGGAGCCGAACCAGGCGTTCTTGAAGGGCGTGAACTCGGGCGGCCATATGATGGGGTTGATGTCGGCGCTCCAGGTCTGCGTGGGGACGCTGGTCTCGTCGACGATGAGCGTCACCTGGACGCTGCGCGCATCCTGCTGGCCAAACCGTGTCTGGATGAGCTGGAGTGTGCGGGGGGAGGGCAGGCGCCCCTGCATCGCGTCCACCTCGATGAACACGTCCTGCATCCGGGGGTTGGCGCCTGGCAATGTCAGATCGATCACGCCGTCGATGTTGGAGTCGATGCCAACGATTTCCCACGAATCGAGCAGGCTGTCGGCGTCGGTGTCGAGGACCTGGGCGTCGAAGAGGTAGGCCTGTCGGGGCAGGGATCCGAAGTCGGAGAAGACGACCATGCCGCCCTCGGCGGACACCGAGACGTGGCTGGCGGTCGCGCCTGCCGCGATGGCGCGTCCCCCGCCTGGGAGCACGCCGACATGGCTTGTGGTCTGCTGCGTGACGTCGCGCAGGTAGAAGTTCTGCAGTGTCCCGTCCGGGTCTCCACCTGCAGTGAGATTGGTGGCGCTGCTGCGGAAGGCGACCACGGTCGGGGATGGTGGGGCAGCGGGCAAGATGAAGGTGATACCCGCGTACGCGTTGATCGACCCGCCAAAGCTCGCGCCGTTTGCCGGCGCCCCGCTGTCGGAGACGCTG
>JAJDDH010000192.1 GCA_029260415.1 Phycisphaerales bacterium
CGTGCGACGTCAACGACATGGGCGTGGCCAACGCCGCCGCCGCCGGCCTGCAGTCGCAGGTGTGGCCCGGCTCCCCCCCCCCGTTCGAGGCGTACTCCGCCGATGATTTCTTCATCAAGGATGGCCGTTGGTGGAGCATCGAGAAGATCTCCGTCGTCATGGCGGTGTCCACCAACGTCGCGCAGGAGGACCTCGATGTCAACCTGCTCGTCTGGTCTGACTGCGACGGCTGCCCCGACCAGGTCGAGTACTCGTTCCCGATGGTCGAGGCGACCTTCCTGGGCGCCGGCTCGGGCGAGATCTTCGGCGACACCAACTTCTACGAGATCTGCTTCGATCCCGAGATCAACCCCGACCTCTACCATGACCCCGAGGCCGAGCCCCCGGTGATCAACACCTGCCCGCTCTTCCTGACGGGCGACACCCGTTACTGGCTCTCACCCATCGGCGCCTCCAACGGCGTCTACTACTGGGTCACCGCCAACAACGAGAAGATCCAGGGCTCGCAGGGCAAGTTCCGCAGCCCCCACCTTGGCTACCCCAACTGGACCGACAACGACGACATCGACTCTGACAAGATCGATTGCCAGGACATGTGCTTCACGATCTACGCCAATGACTGCTGCCTGCTCCGCGACCAGGGCGACTACGACCTGGCCGGCCTGAGCTCCCTGGACTTCCCCAGCAGCTCGCTCTTCAGCTCCCGTTCGGTTGACCAGTTCCAGGTCGGCCCGGGTGATGATCAGTCCATCTGCCGTCTCGAGGCCTACCTCGCGACCAACTGCCTCCTCGAGCACACCTTCGCCGAGATCTGGAACAACGACTGCGATATGCCCGCGGGCACCCCGCAGCGTCTCGACGTGGACAAGGTCTACGCCACCGGCGACTTCTACGCCGGCATGCCCGTCTACTGCTTCGTCTGGAGCTGCCCCGACGTGACCCTGCGTGCGGGCGACAACTACTGGTTCTCCATCGTGGCCCAGGGCCAGGGTGTGGCCGGTGAGCGCGGCGTCTTCCTCTTCAAGGAGCAGGAGCTTCCCTGCGACATCTACATCCGCGAAGGCAAGTACAAGAACAAGTTCTTCGGCTACGACGACTTCACCAACGTCTCCGACCCCGGCCTCGAGGGCACGCCCCGCGAGTTCGCGTTCCGCATCTGGACGCGTGACATCGCGATCGAGCCGGACGGCAACTCCGAGTCCGAGAACAAGGTCGTCCGCCAGACGATCCGTCGTCCGTAAGATTCAGACCTGAACCGGGGCACAGGCCCCGTGATGGACTGATGACCACAACCCAAGAGCCCGCTCCCGAAAGGGGGCGGGTTCTGTTCGTTCGGGGGAGCCCCTGGGGCGCGATTCCGCCCTGAGACCAAGAAAAAACCCAGTCTCTGCTGGCCCGGGGTCCGGTTGCGTGGTCTGTTTCGGTTGGATCGGGACGGAGTCGCGCGGTTTTCGGACCGTACGTCTCGATGCCGGGGTGGGGGGAGTGCCGCCGCCCTGTACAGGACATCAACTGCTCGCGGGCCATCCGTGGGACGGGTATCGAACGATCGTTGCGTGAAACGCCCGGGAGTCTCCCGGGTCACGACGACGGCGAACGAGTTCACCCGGCTCGGGCCAGCGGGACTGGGAGGATTGAAATGATGCAGGCGTCGCGCACACGTGGACTGGCGTTGGGGTTTCTCGCACTGGCGACCGCCGGCGCTTCGGCCCGCGATGATGATCCCATGCGGATCCTGACCGCACCCGGGCAGGGCGATTTCGGCCCACGCCAGCTCTCGATGTTCTCAGTCGGCTTCGAGTCGCCCGAGGGCTTCAAGTCCGGCCTGTTCACCGACAACTCGCCCGAGGCCTGGGGCGTGTTCGGCGGCCCCAACAGCCCGATCATCACGACCGCCAACCCCTGGATGGGCGACCAGCACCTCCGCATCGGCAAGGAGAGCACGCTCTCGACCAACAGCGATGTCGGCGTGCTCTCGCCCGACCTCGAGGTTCCCGATGGGCTCGAGCAGTTCATCTTCAAGGTCGGCGTGAACATCAGCCACAAGGACGGGGCGGACTACGACCTGTTCCTCCAGTCCCCCAGCGCCAGCTCGGCCCCCGCCGCCCGAATCAAGTTCGAGTTCACCGGGCGCATCCTCGTGCTGGACGACGGCCAGTTCGTTGACACCGGCTTCGAGTACGACCCGGGCGAGTGGCGCGAGACCCGCGTCGAGATCGACTACGTCGATGGCGCCAACGTCGCCAGCTACTACTACAACGGTGAGCTCATCCACACCGACAGCAACCGCTTTGACATGTCGCTGTACGCCTCCCAGTTCGGCATCGTCAGCGACAACTTCCAGCGCAACGACGTCGGTGATTTCGACGGCGCCATGATGGTCTACGTCCCCGCCCCGGGCGTGGGCGCCACCATGGCCGCGGGCCTGCTCCTGGCGACCCGTCGCCGCAGGCGATAAGCCCGACCCGATCCTTCCGATCCACCAACGCCGCCCGGGCGGCGGGGACGCTCAGCGATGAGCCGACCCGCCCTCGGGCGGCTGTTCCTTGGCGGGCAAAACGAAATGAGCGGAACGCCAGGCGTTCCGCTCAATGACCCCAACGGGATTCGAACCCGTGTTACCAGGATGAAAACCTGGTGTCCTGGACCAGACTAGACGATGGGGCCCGTGCGGCACCATAGTAGCCCCCACCGGGCGATTCTTCACGCCCGGCGTAGCATCGATCGATGGATTCTCCGCCTTTCCAGCCAGACCGAGTGCTCGGGCGCGACACCCCGGTCTGGGACCGCGCGGGCGTACTGCTCGTGGGTGGCTCGTTCGACCCGGTGCACGAGGCGCACACCGCCCTGCCCGAGCACGCCCGCCGGCTCGCGATGGGCGGGGAGGGCGAGATCGTCTTCGTCCCCGCGGCCCGGTCGCCGCACAAGCGGGCATCGCCCCGCGCCAGCGATCCCCAGCGCCTCGAGATGCTCGGGCTGGGCGCACTCGGGCTGGAGCGCTGGAGCGTCTGGAGCTGCGAGCTCAAACGGGCGGGCGGGGGCGAGCCCAGCTACTGGATCGACACGCTGCGCGAGGCGCGAGCGCGAGCTGACGGCGGGTTGCGGTTCCTCATCGGCGCGGACCAGGCCAGCGCGTTCCATCGCTGGCGCGACCCGCGCGAGATCCTGGCGCTGGCCCGCCCAGTGGTGATCCCGAGGGGGGGTGTCGGCTCGCCCGCAGCGCTCGTTGAGTCCATGGCGCCCAGCGAGGCGTGGTCCGCCCGCGAGCTCGACGCGTGGGCCAGCTGGTTCGTTCAGACGCCCGAGATCGATGTCAGCGCCACGGCCATCCGCGCGGCGTTGGGCGATCGGGCACGGCGCGAGCGCCCGATCGACCACCTGGACGCCAATGTCCACGCGTACATCCTGAGGCACGGGCTGTATCTGGACGCGTCAGCCGACGATTGACTTGAGCTGCTCGGCCTTGTCCGTTTTTTCCCACGTGAACAGGTCGCCCTGGGGCTGGCGCCCGAAGTGCCCGTGGCGGGCGGTCGTCGAGTAGATGGGCTTGCGGAGCCCGAGCTGCTCGATGATGCCCCGGGGCGTGAGCTGGAAGATCTCGCGCACCGCGTCGGAGATCTTGCCCGTGTCGGCCTTCTCCGTGCTGAAGCAGTCCACGTAGACGCTGGTGGGCTCCGCGACGCCGATGGCGTAGGAGAGCTGGATCTCGCACTGCTGGGCCAGGCCCGCGGCGACGATGTTCTTGGCGATGTAGCGGGCCATGTACGCGGCGGAGCGGTCCACCTTGGTGGGGTCCTTGCCGGAGAAGGCGCCGCCGCCGTGCCGGCCGCGGCCGCCGTAGGTGTCCACGATGATCTTGCGACCGGTCAGGCCGGCGTCGCCATGGGGCCCGCCGATCTCGAATCGACCGGTGGGGTTGACGTGGATGGTGATGCCCGGGTTCCAGTGCTCGCCCAGGACGGGCTTGATGACGTGCTCGGTGATCTGCTTCTTGAGCTCGTCCTGGCGGTCGTTCCAGGTCTTGTCGTGCTGGGTGGAGAGGACGAC
>JAJDDH010000193.1 GCA_029260415.1 Phycisphaerales bacterium
AAAAATTTATTCTCATTCCTGCCCTGACAACCTGGAGATTTGCCGTTCAACAGATTGCATCTGTGGGTGCCCCTGAAATTTAGTTTCAATTTCTCGCAGGGTTAAGAGAGCATTTTTTTTATCTTTATTTAATTCGTAACACCGGGCCAGACTGATATAAACATCAAATAATGGAAATCCATTCGCTTTATTTACAAGAGATTTATACGTTTCGATGGACTTAGCATAGTCCTTTTTACCTTCATAGGAATAGGCCAGCCCCACCTTTGCCAGTTGGCTGGAAAGATCTTTCGACTCAGACCGTTGCTGAACATCCGTATATAGTGCGATCGCCTTATCAAATTGTTCTTTGAGGAAGTACTCTTCAGCGAGCAATAAACTGGCCCGCATTTGTTGAGGACCGTCACTGAACTGCCCCAGTAATTTCTCCAATTCGCCCGTATTATCCTGGGAATCCTTGCCTGGTTTCTGCTCATGGATTTTAACCATTTTGAAATACAAGGACTCCATCCTCATATTCTGCACTTCCTGGTTGTATCGATAGCCCCCTATGAGTGCAAAAACAGCCACAATCGCACCGACACCAATCAGCAGATTCTTTTTGTGCTGAGACACATACAAAGAGACCTTCTGTGAGGTGGAAAGAAACTGGTCGGGTTCCTTAAGAAGTTCTTTTCTGGTAACCTTTAATCGTTTGGCCATAAAATTAGGGGATGTTGGGGATAAAAATTAAAAAAAATAGCGATCCAAACGAATGGATATTGTTTAAACTTTAAATAACCTTTAGTTTTATATCTTTTTCAATTTAAGCATAAAGAAAATATACATACAAGGGGCATTTTCATTGCCATTTCCTTGTGAAAATAGTCTTATGGCGTATGTAAACCCTTCGCTATAATATTTAGAAATATAACGATTTAAACCCTTCAAACCGCGAACTCTTTCCATGAAATTTGATTCTTTAGGAATAATTGGCGCTGGAAGCTGGGGAACTGCCCTGGCTCTCCTACTGGCAGAAAAAGGATATTCCTTTCCCCTCTGGGTCTATGAGGAAGATCTTTGTGCATCCATGAACAACAAAAGGGAAAACGCCCTTTTCTTGCCGGGATTCCCTTTACATCCCAATATCCATCCCACCGCTTCCCTGAAAGAAGCCGTGACAGACAAATCTTTTCTTCTATTAGTTGTCCCCACGCATGTGATGCGGCAAACCATTAAAAATATCAAACCTTATTTAAAACCTGGATGCCTCCTCATTAACGCCAGTAAAGGCATAGAAAATGAAACTCTCTGCACCATCCATCAGATATTAGAGCAGGAACTGGATGTTCCACACACATCAGCGGCCATTTCCGGCCCCACATTTGCCAAGGAAATTGCACAGGGCCTTCCATCCGCACTGGTAGCCGCCGCAGAAACTATGGAAACCGCAGAACTTGTCCGTGAAATATTATCTACCTCAAAAATGAAGGTCTTCACCAGCACCGATCCTTTGGGAGTGGAAATTGGCGGCGCGTTAAAAAATGTCATCGCCATTGCCACGGGAATTTGTGACGGCATGCAGTTGGGATACAACCCAAGAGCCGCCCTCATCACCCGGGGCCTGGTCGAAATCACCCGCATTGGCACGGCACAGGGAGCGCGTCCGGAAACGTTTTCCGGGCTTTCCGGCATGGGGGATCTGGTCCTGACCTGTACGGGGGATCTCAGCCGCAACCGCAACGTGGGCATCCAACTGGGCCAGGGGCAAAAATTAAGCGACATCACTAAAAATATGAAGATGGTGGCCGAGGGGATTCTCACTGTTAAATCGGCATTTGCCCTGAAGAACAAATTCAATATTCAGGCGGCGATCATTGAAGAAACGTATCGCGTGATTTACGAGGATAAACCACCGCAAAACGCGCTGAAGGATTTGATGAGCGTGGAAATCGATACTGAGTTTTCCGGCGTCAGGGGATTGGAATGAAAAAAGAAGAACTAAAAAAAATTCTGACCGATCTTCACCAACAAAAAATGACTCCAGCGCAAACTCTGGAGATTCTGAAAACGCTTCCCTTTGAGAATCTGGAATTTGCCCGCATCGACCATCATCGTCACCTGAGAACTGGCCAGCCCGAAGTCATTTTCTGTCAGGGTAAATCGCCAAAGCAGTTAGTGACTATCATCAAGAAAATGAGTGAAGCTGGCGGCGATATCCTCGCCACCAAACTCGCGCCAGAGGTTCACAAAGGAATCAAGCGTCACTTGCCCAAAAAGGCTGAATATAATGAACTCTCACAAACGCTGGTGATTCGGAAAAAGAAAAAGACTCAAGGCAAAGGCTTGATCGTGGTCGTCACTGCGGGAACGTCCGACATTCCCATTGCCGAGGAAGCCGCCGTCACAGCCGAGTTATTTGGAAGCAAGGTGGAAACGGTTTTCGATGTCGGGGTCGCCGGGATTCACCGATTGCTGGACAATATCGACCACTTGCGTCAGGCACGGGTGGTGGTGGCCGTCGCGGGGATGGATGGCGCATTGCCCAGCGTCTTGGGGGGGCTGATGGAAAACCCCGTCATTGCCGTTCCCACCAGCGTCGGCTATGGCGCTTCTTTCAACGGAGTGGCGGCGCTACTCACCATGCTCAATAGCTGTGCCCAGGGCATCGCCACCGTCAACATCGACAATGGGTTTGGAGCGGGAAGCATGGCGCATAAAATTAATATGCTTGGGGAGCCTGCGGAGAACGCAAGTATTTAATCATCTCAGCCATTCCCTCTTCCGGGCTGATGACCGGAGCATAGCTAAAATCCCGTTTTGCTTTTGAAATATCGAAGTAATGGGAGGTCGCCAGTTGAGCCGCCACGAATCGCGTCATGATTGGCTCGCTCTTGAGCCTCAACAAACCATAAACCCTTTCCAGAATCGCTCCCAGAACCCATGCGGTCTTAAAAGAAATAGTCCTTTCAACTGGCGGTAAATTGAGGGCTACCAATAAATGATCGATCCATTGCCACAACACTACAGGCTCCCCGTCGCTGATAAAATAACACTGGCCTGAAACCTGAGTCCCCGGCTTCAGCGCATCACAAGCCTGTAAATGTGCAGCGGCGGCATTCTCGACATGAATCATATCAACCCTATTACTG
>JAJDDH010000194.1 GCA_029260415.1 Phycisphaerales bacterium
CCGCCGCCGCCAACGACGTCCACCTCCTCGACCGCTTCCTCCCCTTCATCACCTACAGCATGCGCCTCGAGAACGACTCCGATCACTACTACCTCCTGCTCCACGAGGCCCAGGCGTCCGGCCTGGTCGGCGAAGCCGGCGACGGCCTCGCCTGGATCCCCGAGCTCTCCGCCGAGGCCGCCCGCATCCAGACCGCCCGCGTCTACATGGACCAGGGCATCCCCGCCCAGTACATCGATCAGTTCCTCAACCAGCCCGCGACCATCCAGCAGATCGCCCAGCTCGCCATCGAGATGCAGCCCGATCTCAACCAGAACCGCGTCAACATCGCCGCCGGCATCGGTCAGCCCGCACAACGCATGGACCAGGCCCTGGCAAACGCCCGCGGCATCGCCCGCCTCCGCGCCCGCTACGACAACGCTGTCCGCCTCTCCGACCGCCTGGCCATCGCCGAGGCCAGCAAGGACATGAACTCCGCCGTCGCCGACACCATCACCCTCGGCGCCAGCCTCTTCGAAGACGACATCCCCGAGCCCACCGAGGCCCAGCTCCAGGCCCACTTCGACGAGTACGCCGCCGCCATCCCAGGCTCGGGCGACATGGGCTTCGGCTACCGCCAGCCCCCGCAGATCAAGCTCGCCTGGCTCACCCTCGACCCAGCCCCCATCGCCGCCGCCATCAAGCTCGACCCCGTCGAGGTCCGCAAGCACTACGCCCAGGACCGCGACCGCCACCCGGGCGAGTTCGCCGACGAGCGCCTCGCCATCGAGACCGAGCTGCGCAACGAGCAGGTCGAGAGCCTGATGGTCGAGGCCGACCAGATCATCCGGCGCGAGGTCCTCGCCGCCACGCGCCGCCTTCCCGAGGACGACGCGGGCTACCGCGTCCTCCCCGACGACTGGGAGCAGACCCGCCCGCGCCTGCAGGATGTCGCCGCCGCCATCGCAACGCAGCTCCGCGAGTCCCGCGGTATCGACGTCCCCTACCCCGAGGTCCAGATCCGCAACGCCGACTGGCTCACCTCCGCCGAGATCGGGCAGATCACCACCATCGGTCGCGCCGGCATGCGCATCGGCGCCCAGACCGCCGCCGTCTACGACCTGCCCGCCCTCGTCCGTGAGAGCGAAACCGGCATCCCCTCACCGCTCAAGGTCCAGGTCGGCATCCCCCTCATCGAGACCCCGGGTGTGGACGCCGCCGGGCGCCGCTACTACTTCACCGTCCTCGCCGCCCGCCCAGAGTCACCCCCAGACTCGCTCGACGACGTCCGCGAGCAGGTCACCGACGACGTCAAGGACAAGCTCGCCTACGACCGCCTGCTCAGCGAGAAGGACCGCCTCGTCGAGCTCGCCAAGACCGACGGCCTCGAGTCCCTCGAAGCCCTCTTCACCACCGTCACCACCGAGCCCGAGCTCGACGACGACGGCGCCCCGATCGAGCAGCAGAACTTCGGCCCCAAGGTCGACGACATGGTCCAGCTCCGCCGCACCAGCGCCCGCTCGCTCGTCCGCCCCCGCCTGCTCGACAACCGACTCCAGGCCGCCCAGATCGGTGAGGTCATCATCGACGCCGCCGCTCAGCGCCTCGACCCGACCGCCCCCATCGGGTCCAGCCCGCAGACCGAGTCCATCGTCGCCGCAGAGTCCCCCAGCCAGCGCGTCCTGGTCATCGCCCGCCTCCAAGCCTTCCGCCCGATGACCATCGAGGACTACCGCCCCCGCGCCGGGGGCCTGGCCCGACAGATCGCGACCAACCTGCTCACCTCCTCGATCCAGGAGGGCGACATCGACCCGTTCAGCTACGACGCCCTGCGCAAACGCCTCAACTACGTCAAGGTCCGCGACGAGGACGACGACTTCGCGTCATCCGACTCCGCCGAGCAGGACGACGACCAGCCCGCCGAGGGCTGATCAGACCTTCGCCCGCGTCCACCCGCCGAAGAAGAACCGCAGGCTGAAGATCGCCCCGCGCAGGATCAGCTCCCCGCACAGCCCGATCCACAGCCCGTTGAGTCCCCAGTCCAGGGGCGACGGGTTCTCGATGAACGTCCCGTCGGGCAGCGGGATGTCCACCCCGCTCAGCACGTACGCCATGGGCAGACGGATCACGTACGTCGAGACCCACGTCAGCATCATCACCACCTTCACGTCCCCCGCCCCGCGCATCGCCGAGCGGAACACGATCGCCAGCGCGAACGGCACCTGCACCACCCCGCAGATCACCAGCAGCGCGGGCGTGTTGTTCAGGTGCTCGGGCTGATCCGACAGCATCGCCGTGATCTCGTGGGGCAGCGCCACAAACAGCCCCCCGATCACCCCCATCACCACCGCCGCCAGCCCGGCGCACCGCAGCACCGCCGCCCGCGCCATCGTCTCGCTCCCCGCCCCGATGTACTGCCCCGCCAGCGTCGCCGCGGCCATCCCCATCGCAAACCCAGGCAGAAAGCTGAACGCCTCGATCCGCACCCCGATGATGTGCGCCCCCAGCAGCCCGTTGCCCCCGCCCTCCACCGCGGACCTGGCCCCCAGCCACCCCACCATCACGATGACCATGAAGTTGCCGATCCACATCCCGAACGTCTCGAAGAAGTTGGGCAGCCCCAGTCGCAACAACCGGCGCACCGTGTGCCAGTGCGGCTTCAACCACCGACGCTTGAGCGTGATCCCCCACCGCCCCCGCAGCGCCATCCACAGCATGATCCCGCCGCCCGTGAAATCGCCGATCACCGTCCCCAGCGCGATCCCCGTCACGCCCAGGTCGAACCCGAACGGGTTGCCGATCCCCTCGATCTCGTACCCCGAGAGCGCGTAGCTCGCGAAGATGTTCACGATGTTCCGCGCCACCATCGCGAGCAGCGGGCTCTTGGAGTCCCCCGCCCCCCGCGCGCACGCGATCATCACGAACAGCATCGCCGCCCCCGGGGCGCCGAATGCGATCACCGTCATGTACCGATCAAACGCCTCGCTCGCGCCATCGCTCATGCTCAGCAGCATCGCCACAGGCGCCGCCACCACCGTCACCAGCGCCCCCACGAGCGCCCCCGCGACCACCGCCAGCGTCACCGCCTGCCCCAGCACCGCGTTGGCCACCCCCATCCGCCCGCGCCCCACGCTGCGCGCGATCAGCGCCGTCGCCCCCACGCCCAGCGCCATCACCACCAGCCCGATGAACCACATGATGTAGCTCGCCCCGCCGATCGCGTCCGTCTCATCAACCCCCAGACCCGCCGCCAGCTTCGTGTCCGTCAGCCCCACCAGCGAGTTCAGAAAGCTCTCCAGCGTCACGGGCCAGCTCAAGACCCACACCGCCTGCCACATGCTCAGGCCCGCAAGCCGCCCGCTCCGCAGCCGCCCGTCCGCCGTCAGCCCCCCCGCCCGGCGCGCCCCCCCCTCGACCGCCCCGCGAACCGCGGGCCCCTCGGTCAGCTCGACCGACTCGCACGCCAGCCGCTCCACCGAGCACTCCGCCGCCTTCTCGTCGTGCCCGTCGCCCATCGGTCCAGCCCTCCGTGACCCAGCCGCGATCGTAGGCTCCCCCGCCGCCCCCTCCGTTCGGGAGGGGGCGGACGTCCAGACGCCAATCTTCTGTTCGATTGATTCTTTACTTTCCGGTACGCTGCACCCTCGCTGTATCTTGCGAGTACTCGCGACCGAACCGGGGGGTCTACATCATGTCTGCACCACAGCCCAAGACCTGCGTCATCTGCGGCCAGGACTGCACGGGCCTCCCCCGCATCAAGAACGACAAGGGCCAGTATGCCCACAAGGCCTGCGTCATCAACAAGCAGGCCCCCGAGCCCGAGCTTGAGCCCGACCCGTACGCCCTCGACGACGACGCGGGCCTCGCCATGGACGACCTGCTGGGCGACCTCGACCCAACCGACGACGCCCCGGGCATTCGCGCCGCGTGCCCCTCCTGCGGCAGCGCCCTCTCCGATGACGCCGTCGTCTGCATGAGCTGCGGGCACAACACCCAGACGGGCAAAACGCTCCAGCCCAAGGTCATCACCCCCAAGGACCCGGGCGCCGCGGCAGCCGTCGCCACCCAGGCCGGCGGCATCGCCGCGGTCCCCGTCCTCTGGATCATCGGAGGCTGCATCGGGGGCGCCGCCGGGGCCGCGATCTGGGCCGCCATCTCCTACTTCACCAACTTCGAGATCGGGTTCATCGCCGTCCTCGTCGGCTTCCTCACGGGCGTGGGCGTGCACGTCGCCTCCATGGGGCGCGGCGCCGGCTTCTTCGCGGGTGTCGTCGCCGCCGCCATCGCCATCGCCTCCATCGGCGCGGGCAAGTACGCCTCCATCTACTTCCAGGTCCAGGACGTGCTCGGGGGCGCCTCCGGGTTCACCCTGAGGCCCGGCGACATCGAGGACAGCGCCATCCTCACACGATTCGCCGACGAGGACGTCACCGAGCGCCTCGATCAGGGCGAGACCATCGACTGGCCCAACCCGGGCATGATCGCAAACGTCGCCGCATGGCCCGACGACTACCCCGAGAGCGTCCGCATCGCGACCATCGCGCACCTCGACACCCTCAACACCCAGCAGCGCGTCGCCGCCCAGACCCGCATCGCCGACGAGTACAACGACGAGTATGGTGAGGAGATCTCCTACCGCGAGGTGGACGAGGACTGGCTCACCGACGAGATCGCGATGGACACCGTCGATCGTTTTGTCGCTCAGGGCAAGGACCTCGACTGGCCCAACCCCGACCTCGCCCCGAGCGCCGCGGTATGGCCCGACGACTACCCCCGCGATATCCAAACCAACGCCCAGGCCCGCTTCGACACGCTCTCGCCCGACGAGATCGATTCCATGAAAGAGGAGCAGGCCAGGCTCGCCAACGAGATCATGTCCGACTTTTCATCCACGATGACGTCCACACTCACCGACGCGAGCTTCCGCAGCAGCTTCAACCTCTTCGACATCCTCTGGATCTTCCTCGCCATCGGCGCCGCCTTCAGCGTCGCCTCGGGCGAGGGATTTAACCTGACGGGCGACTGATCGCCAGCTCACGCCAGCAGCGCATCCAGCAGCTCGGGCACGCCCTTGCTCTGCGTCGCGATCGTCTCCACGATCGCCCTCTTGCCCGCGATGTCGCGCAGATCACGCACCAGCTCGTTCTCACCCGGGTTGTCCGCCTTGTTGCACACGAACAGGTCCGCGATCTCCAGGATCCCCGCCTTGTCCATCTGCACCGCGTCGCCCATGCCCGGCGTCAGCACCACCGCCGTCGTATCCACATGGTCGCGGATCTTCGTCTCGTTCTGCCCCGCGCCAACCGTCTCAACGAACACCGTCTCGAACGCGTCGGCGCCCTCGCTGGCCCCACCAATCAGCCCGATGATCTCACCCAGCGACGCGTAGTCCTCGCCCCGGATCGCCAGCGACCGGTAGAACACCTTCTCGCCCAGGCTGTTGAAATCCACCCGCAGGCGGTCGCCCAGCAGCGCCCCGCCCGTGATCGGGCTCATCGGGTCGAACGCCACCACGGCGCACCGACCCAGCCCCAGCGATGGATCCGCCTCGCTCCGGCGTGTGTACTCCCCCACCAGCTGCGCCACCAGCGTGCTCTTGCCCGCCCCGGGCGAGCCCGTGATCCCGATCACCCGCGTCGGCTTGCGCAGCACCGTGTCCGGGCGCGCGCCCTTGCCGTCGTGCACTCGAGAGATATCCCGCGCCAGCTGCGCCGTTGCGTTGCCCCCGGGAACCTCAACCGCGTGCGCCCTGGTCGCGCTGCGGACCGCCTCCACCACGTCCACCAGCCCCGTCCCCGTCGTAAAGCACCGGCTCACCCCCGCCTCAAGCAGCTTCGGGATGTCCTCCTGCGGCAGGATCCCCCCCATCTGCACCGGGATGTCCGGGCGCCCCATCTTCCCCAGCTGCTCGATCAGCCGCGGCCCCAGCGACAGGTGCGAGTTGCTCATCATGCTCGCCGCGACGACGTCCACGTCCTCGTCCCGCGCCGACACGGCCAAACTCTTGGGCGTCTGCCACAGCCCCGAGTAGATCACGTGCACGCCCGAGTCGCGCAGCGCCCGGGCGATGACCTTCACCCCCCGGTCGTGCCCGTCGAGCCCCATCTTGCCCAGCAGCACGCGCGGGCGGTGGTCCAGGTCGCCGACCCGGTCCTTCTTCTCGAACTCACTCGTCGCCGTGCCGAGGGTGGTCGCCATGGGGCCTCACGCAATCGCCCCCCACAGAGGGGCTCAGGGGTCTCGCCCAAGTCTAGGGGGCGACACCCCCGCCCCCAAGCCGGCTCACCCCGCCCTCACTCCTCCACACGCTCACCGCGGAAAACGCCGTTGGGCTGGCGGAACGTCAGCGCCTCAACCCCGCCCGCCGCGTCCCGATCGAACTCCACCCGGTACCCGCTCATCCCCTCGATCACAAACGCGTCGGGCCCCGTCGGAACCAGCGCGTGCGCCGGCTGCCCCGGGATCGACACCGCAAGCCGATCCCCCCGGACCGAAACCGTCGCCTTCTGCACCCCCATGATGTTGTACACCCCCGCGTACGCCCCCAGCGCCCCCGCCTCGGGCGTGTACACGTCACGCCGCCTGAAGACCACCGCGTCCACGCTCGGCTCCACCTTCCAGCGCAGCCCCTCCACCGACCCGTCCATCCCCGTCACGAACTGCGCCATCTGATGCCGCAGCACCCGGTCGTCCGAGTCACCGAACCGGAACACGTCGTAATGCCAGTGCTCCATTGGCGCCTCCATCGCATTCACGTGCGCGATCAACGCCCCCTCAACCAGCTCCACCTCGATCACCCCGTACCCCGGGTGCTCGTACCGACCCGCGAACGCCCCCAGCCCGCGCGACGCGGGCGCGTCGGGAACCCGCGCCTCGCCCATCGACGCCTCCGCGGTCCTGCCCGCCGCCTTCATCTGCTCGATCTGCGCCAGCGCCTGCCCGCTCCAGTCCTGCCCCTCCAGCCCCAGCAGCCGGTCCAGCGCGTGCTGCGCCGCCACCCCCGCCAGCCCCGTGCTCGCGTTGGTCAGCACGACGATCCCGAGGCGCTCACCCGGGACCAGCGTCACCGTCGTGCTGAACCCGTCGATCCCCCCCGAGTGGTGCACCCGCCGCTTCCCCCGGTAGAGATCCACCATCCACCCCAGCCCGTACCCCAGGGGCGTCACGATCCCCCCCTCGCCCCCGCCGGGCATCAGCATCTGCGCGCTGTGCATCTGCACCACCTGCCCCGCGTTCACGAGGCTGGCCCCGTCGTACTCACCCCCGTTGAGCTGCGCGATCATCCACGCTCCCATCTCATTCACCGACGCGTTGATCGATCCCGCGGGCCCCACCGCCGTGATCTGGCGGTAGTCCACCAGCCGCAGGTCCCCGTCAAAGTCCACGTACGCCTTCGCGTGGTTCGGATCCGCCACCAGCTCCGGGATGCTCGTGCTGGCCCGGTCCATCCCCAGCGGCGCGAAGATCCGCGCTCCGATGTTCTCCTCCCAGCTCTGGCCCGTCACCCGCTCGACCACCATCCCCGCGGCCATGTACATCAGGTTGTTGTACTGCCACGCCGATCGCAGCGCCGCCGTCGCCTCCTGATGGCGCATCATCGCCAGCAGCTCGTCGCGCGACGCCCCCGGGTTCCCGTACCACGCCAGGTCATGGCGAGGCAATCCCGACCGGTGCGTCACCAGATCCCGCACCGTCATCGCCTCCGCCCGCGACGCCTCCTCAAGCCCGAACTCGGGCAGGTGCTCCTGCACCCGGTCGTCCCACCCGATCGCCCCCTCATCCACCAGCTGCGCCAGCAGCGTCGTCGTGAACGCCTTCGTGCACGAGCCGATCCCGAACTGTGTGTCCTCGTCCGCCTCCAGCCCCGCCTCCCGGTCCCGCACCCCGAACCCACGGCTAAACACAATCTCGTCCCCGCGCACAATGCACACCGCCGCCCCGGGCACGGACCACGCGTCCCGCGCCGTCTCGAACCATTCGCCGAACGCCTCGAGCTCGCCAGCCAGCGCCTCGCCCCGCAGCCCCGTGGGCTCCATGAACCACGTCGCTTCGAGCAGCCCCTGCGTGAACGCCCCGCCCATCCGCAGGCCGTCCTCCTGCACCTCGCCCGTGAACGTTGGGTCCCCCGGAATCCCGGGCAGCTCGAACCCGATCGATCGCCCGTCGAGCGACACCTCGGTCAGCTCCCGACCGATCAGCCCCTGCACCGCGATCGATATCGACGCGCCCCAGCCCCCGTCCTCGCGCTCGAACGTCACCTCGATGGGCAGCGCCGACCCCGGCAGCGTGATCTCCCCCTCCCACACGCCCGAGATGTCAACCTCCTGCGCCACCGCGACCGGCGACACCAGCGAGACCACCAGGGCGAGCACCGCCACGACCCAACCAGCGCGCGTCAGCATCCGAGACCCTCCGGGGCGCCCCGGAACCGGGGCGTCGTGTACAGTTGTACCGAAACCCGCGGGCGCCGTTTCGCGATCCACCGCCCGCCCGCCAGAACAACGCA
>JAJDDH010000195.1 GCA_029260415.1 Phycisphaerales bacterium
CGTCAACGCCTCCGCGACCAACGGCAAGGGCGGGCACTGGCTCATCGACCCCACCGGCATCCTGATTTTCCCGGGCGCGGGCGGGTCGTTGACCGTCGGGGGCGGGTTCGTCCAGGCCGCGGGCG
This sequence comes from Phycisphaerales bacterium, assembly GCA_029260415.1. GTDB lineage: Bacteria > Planctomycetota > Phycisphaerae > Phycisphaerales > UBA1924 > JAJRXR01. The sequence goes on from JAJDDH010000195.1 coordinate 126, forward strand.
CCGTGACTTCGGCCTCGATCGGTGACGCGGTGATCAACGCCGTCCTCAACATGGGCATGGATCTCACCATCACCACCGACAACCCCATGGCCAGCACCAACGGCAACATCGAGCTCCAGTTTGGCGCCAACATCATCAAGTCCATGGGTGGCGACGCCACGCTCACGCTGCGCGCGGCTGACAACATCGTCCTCTACGGCGACGTCCTGAGCACCTCGGGCGTGCTCAACCTGAACCTCATCTCGGGCGACCCGGCTCAGGCGGGCCAGCTCGGGCACACGCCCGTTGGCCTCACGGCCATGACCGGCAGCATCGATCTCAACGGCGGAGCGCTTTCGGTCGCCGCGGATTGGGTCTACGTCGCGCCGCAGAACTTCATGGGCACACCCGTCGAGATCCACGCCCATACGATCAACTTCTTGGCCCGCAACGCCGGGGACATCCTCGTGCAGGGCGACCTGTTCTTCGATGGACAGCTTGCTGGGACGGGGTTTGGCGTCCGCATGATCGGGGGCGACATCGACGTCCACTCGCTGCTGCAGGCCGGGCTCGGCTCACAGAGCGGCGCCCAGTTCCAGAACGCGGGTCGCCTAACGCTCTTCCCCACCGCGAGCCTCCAGCTCACGGGCGTGTTCGAGCAGATCGGCTCGGACGTCTGGCTTGGAGCCGACATCACGACCACCCAGGACTCCATTCTCTTCGGAGGCGACATCACGCTCATCGAGATCGTCAGCCTGGACACGGGCGACGCGCTGGCCAATGGCTCACAGGTCGTCCGGTTTGGCGGCACTGTCGACAGCGCCACAACGGGCCTGTTCGCGGGACCCCACGCCCTGAGCGTGGACGCCGGCGGCGGCTCGCTCCTGCTCATGGGCGACGCGGGCTCCCTCGGGCAGCTTGCCCAGCTGACCCTGCGCGGGCGGGCGACAACCATCCAGAGCGTCTACACGACCGGGCAGCAGACCTACACCGCCGACACTCTTACCTTGCAGGGCGCCGAGCTGGTCAGCTCGATCGGGGGGCGCATCCAGGTGATGGGCGACGCGCTGCCGGCCTCGAGCTTCGCCGGGAACACCATCCTCGATAGCGACGTATTCGTGCATACCGCCGGCACCGCCGGGGATGACGTCGTCTTCCGTGGGACGGTGGACTCGATGACCCAGGGCGGGCACGCGCTCATGGTGGACGCCGGGGCGGGCGGGCTCGTCACGTTCGTCGGGTCGGTCGGCGCGGGCGGGCCCGGGCACACCCTCGACACCCTGCACACCACGGCCCTCGAAACCCGCTTCTGGGGCGCAGACGTCATGTCGCTCAACGGCATGACCTTCCACAGCCCTGTCGAGGTCGCCGGGCCCGCGACGACCTTCGACACCGGGCTCGGGACCGCCTTCTTCAACGGGCACGTGTACGCCCGAGAGGGTGTCTTTGCCGACATCGCCTTCGCGTACATGGGCGACGCCTCGATCGGCCTGGGGACAGCGCGGGCCCCGTTCGTGTTCGCGGGCAACATCGGCGACGACGGTTCCGCCGCCCTGAACCGGGCGTTCAACTCAATCATCCTTGGTAGCGACCTGACCGACCCCGCCTCATCCGCGTCCTTCGTCTTTGCGAACGCCGATCTCCTGCCCAACGGGCTGATCGACGCGGGCTCGCTCGATTCGACCACCACGCACCGTCTTGTGACCCGGGGCGACGGCCTGTTCACAGGCCTCGGGCAGAAGATCACCGCATTGGGCAGCCTCGAGATGCTCGCGACGGGCAACGCGGATGGAACCATGGCGACCATCCAATTCGGTGACGTCAACGTCCTGGGCGACTTCAGCGCCACCGCAACCGACCCCGACGGCTCCCGCATCGTCTTCCGTGTCCGCGACGCGGGCGAGATCGAGAGCGCGTTGTCCGAGCAGCTGCGCCTCATGGGCCTGCCCGCGGAACTGGTTGCCGATCAGGGCATGGAGGTGATCGCCAGCGGCGGGATCCAGCTCGCCGCGGACCAGTACGTGGTCATGCAGCCCTTCCCGGGCGCCGGCTACCAGCTCGTCTTTGCGAGTGATTCGGGAACGACCGTCGCGACGGGCGCCCAGGTGATCCAGTTCCCGGGGAGCGTGAGCGTGGACCTGTTCCGCTCGGCGCTCAATGCCGCCCAGCTCTACCCCTACGACCTGACCCTGGCGTTCACCCCCCCCGGCGGCCCGGACCTCGGGCTCGCCTTCATCGACGAGGCGCAGTTCCAGCCCGGGTACACCGACCGGTACCTGGCCGAGCGGGAGGTGCTCCAGGAGCTCCGACTCGCCCCGAGGGACGTGAGCGTCAGCGAGTACCTGGGCGGAGCCCGCACGGGTCGCAAGCTCATCTCTGATTCCCCTGCCCAGACGCGGCCCAGTGCCGAGCGTGGGGACTATGCCGTTGCCATCGAGCGTGTGAGCCGGCCCGCGATCGGGCGACTGACCGAGGCGTACATCGCGCTCTTTGGGGAGCGAATTGCCGACGAGGGCCCCGAGTCATCCCGAGCCAACGACGAGCGGGTTTCGCGCGTCCTGCGCGACGCGTGGACTCGTTTCGAGCAGTCTGGCGCCGAACCTGCCGAGTTCCACGCCTGGCTCGAGCAGCAGGCAACCAGCGATGAGGATGCGGCGCAAGCGCTCGCGGCGTTCACCGCCCTTCGCGCCGTTCTGGCTCGTCTTGACCAGGTCGAGCTGACCGGGTTCGAGCGCCGCATGGCCGCGGAACAGGTGTTCGGACGCGTGTCCGCGGGCATGCCCGGGAGCGATCGGTTTCGAGAGGCTTACCGGTACGGGACCTCGTTGTCGAACGACTCGATCGGGGGTGGCGTCGAGTCCGAAGACTCGGCGGGTCCCAGTCCGTTCGCCTTGATGATCCGGACGCACGTATTCCAACGCAGGATCGCGTCCTCATTGCCCGCCGCGGCGAGCGGGGCCGCCCGCTCGTAGGAGTCCAACGCCTCGGAGAACCGGTCGTACACCGTGTGCCCGTGGTAGCCCGCGTCCATCAGGGCCTTCGCCCAACGCTCGAGAATGACGCCCTCGTAGTAGTGGCGCGAGTACTCGTCGCTGAGCTTCGCGGCCAGCTGCTTGGCCTCGTCGGGGCGGAGGTTGACGCCGCGGAACTGATCGGTCAACGCTAGCAGCAGCACCCGCAGCGCCTGATCGTGGGTCGGAGCCGCGCTGAGCACGTCGCGGCAGATGCTCTCGGCCGCTCTGGGCTCGTTGAGGAGCCGGTACCGCTCGGCCTTCGTGATGGCGCGCGGGATCGCGCCGACGCTGATCGCCCTGAGCTCGTGCATGCCAGATCCCTCCTGTCGGACGACCTAGGTGTCTCGGTCTGCCTTCTTCTTGGCGCGGAAGATGCGGAACAGTTTCGTGACCGGGTCGTAAAACTCGTCGTTGACCCGCTCCTTGAGCGGGATGATCGCGTTGTCCGTGATCGTGATGTGCTCCGGGCACACCTTGGTACAGCACTTGGTGATGTTGCAGTAGCCGATGCCGTTGTCGTCTTTCACCTGGTCGAGGCGCTCGCCCACGTCCAGGGGATGCATGTCCAGCGCCGCCTGGTACACGAAGTGACGAGGCCCCGCGAATCCGTCGTGCTTGTGGTGCTCCCGAAGCACATGACAGACGTCCTGACACAGGAAGCACTCGATGCACTTGCGGAACTCCTGCACCCGCTCGACGTCCTGCTGGTCGATCCGCCAGGTCCCGTCCTCGGCGTCGGGCTTGCGAGGCTTGAACGGGCGGATCTTCCTTTTGACCTCGTAGTTCCACGACACGTCCGTCACCAGGTCCCGGATGCTCGGGAACGAACGCATCGGCTCGATCGTGACCGCCCGTGACAGGTCCAGATCATCCAGGCGCGTCATGCACATCAGCCTCGGGTTGCCGTTCACTTCCGCCGAGCACGACCCGCACTTGCCCGCCTTGCAGTTCCACCGGCACGCCAGGTCCGGCGCGGACTCCGCCTGGATCTGGTGCACCGCGTCGAGTACAACCATTCCCTCGCTCACGCTGGTCGTGAACTCCTGGAACGAGCCCGTCTCGTGATCGCCCCTCCAGATCTGGAATGTCGCGGGCTTCGCGTCGCTCATCAGCCCATCTCCTCGATGATCCCCGAGAGCTCATCGGTTATCGGCGCGATCGTCTTGCGCTCGAGGCGCATCTCGCCCGAGGCGCCGAGCGTCACGATCGAGTTGTGCGACGCGTGGTCCTCGCGTTTGCCCTCGAAGTCCTCGCGGAAATGGGCCCCGCGGCTCTCGCGCCGATCGATCGCTGCCCGGGCGACCGCCTCGGACACGATCAGCAGGTTGTCCAGGTCCAGGGCTGTGTGCCACCCGGGGTTGAACTCGCGATGCCCGTGCGCAACCGCGTTGCCCGCCCTGGCCCGCAGGCTGGCCAGCCCATCGAGCGCCGCGGCTAGGTCATTCTCGTTGCGCACAATTCCCGCCTTGTCCTGCATCATGTCCTGAAGATCGTGCTGGATGTCGTACGGGTTCTCGCCGCTGTTGGCGTCCAGCGGCGCCAGCGCCCGCGCGTGCGCGTCGCCGACCTGCGATTCATCAATGGTGGGGGCGTCGCAGGACTTGGCCCACGCCGCGGCGTGCTCGCCCGCGAGCTTGCCGAACACCAGCAGGTCTGACAGCGAGTTGCCCCCGAGGCGGTTGGCCCCGTGCAGACCCGCAGCGACCTCGCCGCACGCGAAGAGCCCGGGGACCGCGGACATCTGGGTGTCGCCGTCCACGTCCACCCCGCCCATGACGTAGTGGGTTGTCGGGCCGACCTCCATCGATTCCTTGGTGATGTCCACGCCCGCCAGCTCCTTGAACTGGTGGTACATGCTCGGGAGCT
>JAJDDH010000196.1 GCA_029260415.1 Phycisphaerales bacterium
CGAAGACCTGGAAACCGGCGCCTGAGACGATGGTGATGTTCCAGAGCGCGAACTCGAGGTCTGAGGTCGTGCCGTTGAGCGCGTCAGAGGTGAACGTGCCGAAGAGGCGGTCGCCATCGAGGGTAAAGTCGGAACTGAGCGCCTCGAAGAAGGGAAACGCAAGGCCGCCCATCCCGTCGTCGATGGCGGCGCCGACGAAGACGCTCATCAGAGAGATGTCTGCGCCCGGGTCCACCGTCATGTCGATGAGCAGGCGGGACTCGACGATCTCGCCCTGGAACTCGGGCGCCAGATCGATTGCGAGGGGCGCGAAGAGAGTGTCCGAGTCCTGGAGCACGGCGGTCTGGATTTCGCCCGCGGGCGCCGCAGCGCCCGACCCGACGACGAGCAAGCAGCCCGCGGTAATGTGTCGTCTCATGGTGTCATACCTCGTGTTTGGTTCGGGTGGGAACAGGGTTCGGTTATCCGCGCCGGCGGCGGGCGGCGATGAGACCGGCGGTGACCAGCATCGGGAGGGCGCCGGGCGTGGGCACGGGGCGGACGTCGATCTCGACGACGAGGCTGGTGAGGGTGGCCCAGGAGGGGTCGCCGAACTCGAAGCCGGGGGCGGAGGCGGTCCAGTCGAAGGAGGCGGCAGGGATGAGTTCGCCGCCTTTCCCGTTGCCTTTGCCCTTGCCGCCGCCGATCTGGGTGTTGTTGCGGATCTCGCCGTTGAGCAGGTCGGTTTCGATGAAACCGGAGGCGGTGTCGCCGGTGACGAGAAGGAACTCGGAGCCGAGGAACGTCGCCTGGGCGAACGTGTCCTCGCCCGAGGGCCCGAAGATGGGCGCCCGCATCGAGAACTCGGCGCCGAGCACGTCGAAGTTCGACCCGGGGTTGAGCGTCAGTTCAAAGCTCATGCGAGCGGAGACGATCTCCTGGCCCGCCAGATCGGGCACGGCGTTGATCAGGGCGTTGGTCTGCACGAAGAACGGGAACTGGGTGTCCTGCATATCCAGGACGCGGATGGTCTGGATGTCGGCGGCCGCGCCGGCGGCGGAGACGGAGAGGGCATAGAGGGCGCCGATGACTGGGTTCATGGTTAGATTCCTTTCGCTCTTTGGTGATCTCGGCGGGGTGGAAGTGCCTGTCGCACAGGCGTGTATGAATCCGGACTTGCCGAGTACAGGCCCGGACGCTATTCTCGTGGAGAATCTATCAGGATCTCCGTGATCGATTCCAGAGCTTCTTGCAAATTTCCGCCAGACGGCCCCCTGCGGGCCCGTCACCGCGGTTTCCGGTATCAAGACCTTCGGTTTTTCCCCAGGAGCCCCCGCCCGTGAACCCCCCCGACCCCGACAGTATTCAGGACCCGGCGGCATCGGACGCTGGGTCAGAGCCCTCGGTCCAAGGCGTGGAGGAGCGTCTGGCGAGCGTGGGGACGGAGCTGCGCCAGACGATCGGTGACGTGCTGGGGGCGCTGCCCGGGGCGCCGCACCGGGCGACGGATCTGGCGAGAGAGCTCCGACTGAACAAGGATGCGTCGAGCCGGGTGGTGCGGGCGGTGCGCCAGCAGGATCCGGTGGCGGTGGCGCACCTGATTCCCGGGCCGGAGCCTTTGGGGCGACTGCTGGACGCGGCCGAGCGGATGCGTGTGGAGCCGAAGGTCGTGTCCGACGCGCGCGCGGCGGTGCACCGGTTCGCGGAGCTGATTGCCAACGAGGCGGGCGACCGGGGGTCGCTGGACGCGATCATCAGCGCGTGGTTGCCGGAGGCGCGGGAGAAGCACGAGCTGATGGCCAAGCAGACGGTGTACCGAGGCATGTCGTTGGCGCGGGGGATGTCGTGCGAGGCGTCGGTGAACCTGATGGCGCTCTGGCCCTCGGACCGGCGGGAGCACTTTCTGGACGCGCTGGCGGTGATGGGGACGCTGGGCCTGCGCCGGTTCAACGATCAGGCTCGCCTCACGATCGCGAGCTGGACGTCGCAGGTTGACCAGCCGCTGGAGCGGCTGACGCTCGACGGGCAACCGGCGGGCTCGCCCAACGATCTGCGTCTGGACGGCTTCTGCTCCGAGCCGCTGATGGACTACGAAGCGCACGAGTCGGAGAACGCGGTGGCGTACACGGTGACGCCAGCGGACGTTGGGCTCGGGGCGTCGATGGACACGGTGATCGCGGAGCTGCAGCGAGACTCGATGATGAGGGTCCGCCCGCCCGGCTCGCGGGGCGATGGCGACGCGTTCGTCTCGGGGGAGGTCACGGTCCCGACGCGTGTGTTCGTGCTCGACGTGCTGGTGCACCGGGACGTGTTCGTGGGGAGCGAGCCGAGAGTGGTGGTGTACGACATGGCGGTGCGCGGCTTTGCCGACGTCAACGACCGGTCACGGGACCTGGACCGGTACGCGCTGACGGAGCGCGTGCAGGCGTGCGGGCGGGGGGTCTCGGGGCTGCGGCTGACCGAGGCGCCGCGGTACGTCGAGATGGTCGAGTCGGCGCTGGGCCGCGTCGGGTGGGAGGCGGACGGGTTTCGGGCGTATCGCTGCCGGGTCGAGTACCCGATATGCGGATCGCAGGTCTGCGTCATCTTCCCACGGAAATCCGTGTAACGCGGCGTGTTCAGGCGTCGGTGTTGGAGTGGAGGGCGAAGTGGTTGCCCTCGGAGTCGGTGATGAAGGCGCGGAAGCCGTGGGGGCCGATGGCGTGGATGTCCTGGGTGACCTCGCCCCCGAGTTCTTTCGTCTTCTCGCAGGCGTCTCTGAGGCGCCCGTCGACGTTGAGGTAGACGGTGGGCCCGGGCTTGGCGCCGGCCTGGTCGGGCATGGGGATGAGGCAGGCGCCGTTGCCGTCGTCGTGGGCGAGGACGGCGAACTCGAAGCCGTTGAAGGCTTCCTTGGTGACCTCGATGTCGAGCACGCCCTGGTAGAACTTCATAGCGCGGGCGAGGCCGGCGACGGGGATGTCGAGCCAGACGACGCGGTTGTGCTTGGCGTTGAGGTCGGACATGTGCAGGTTCCTTGGTTGAGTCGCGCAGGGTCGAGCTGTGTCACGCGGCGCCGGAGAGTAGCGCGGCGAGGACGTTGATGAGCGTGTGGGCCAGGATGCAGGCGGAGAGGCGTCGTGTGGTGACGAAGAGGATGCCGAGCAGGACACCGATGACGAACACGTGGGCGATGCCGTAGACGCCCTGGTAGATGTGGTAGGAGGTGAAGACGGCGCTGCTGATCAGGACGGCCTTGGTCGGTGAGGCGAGGAGGCGTTCGAGGCGTTGGAGGAGGAATCCGCGCATCGCGACCTCCTCGGCCACGCTGTTGGCGGTGAGCCCGATGAGAAACAGGAGCCAGGCGAGCAGCGGCGTGCCCGCGTCGTCGGTTCCGGTCCAGTCGTAGCCCTCGGGCAGGCGCCCGTAGAGGACCCAGTCGGGGATGTCGATGGCGATGGCCGCGGTGTAGAGGCCCGCGGAGAGCACGAAGTACGCGATGCCCGCGACGGCGATGACCAGCACCGACTGGGCGATGTCTGCAACGGGGCGCGGCGGGCGGAGCCCGAAGGCGGCGAGCCCCTCGCCCGAGCGGTGCATGAGGTAGAGCAGCGGGACGCAGACCTGGAGCATCATCAAGACATAGATGACGGCTTGGGCGCCGGCGCCGGGCTCGGCGGGGGGGTAGAGCGGGACGCCCAGGAACTCACCCGCAGCGGTCACGAGTGGGAATATCCATGCGAGCGCGAGGACGACGCAGATCTCGAGCCAGAGTTGCTTGCGGTGTGTCTGGGTGAGCGCAGGGC
>JAJDDH010000197.1 GCA_029260415.1 Phycisphaerales bacterium
GGCCCGCCACCTGCACACCGCCGGCGTCCCTGTACAGATCCTCATGCTCCGCGAGCCCCGACCGGGGACCGACGCGGGGACCCAGCACGACATCTGCACAAAGATGGGCCTGCCCATCTCTGCGCTCCAGGACCCCGCCGACGCGGCGCCAGCGATCCGCGACCGCCTCAGCGAGCTGGCGCCCTCGCCCGTGCTCGTCGACGCGCTGCTGGGGACCGGGCTGGACCGGGACGTCACGGGCGCGGCGCTGGCCCTGATCGAGGCGATCAACGGATCGCCAGCGCCCGTGATCGCCGCGGACCTGCCCTCGGGGATGGACGCCGACTCCGGGAAACCCCGGGGCGCCTGCGTCCGGGCGGGGCTGACCTGCACGTTCGCCGGGCTCAAACGCGGGTTCGCCTCGCCCGAGGCCCGCGCGCTGACCGGTCGGATCCAGCTCTGCCCCATCGGCGCCCCGCCCCAGCTGGTCCAGCGCCTGCGCGACCCGGGCTGATCTGGGCGGGCGCTGTTGACACCGGGCACGGGGCGCCGCAGGATTGGGCTGAACGGAGACGCGATATGTCCGTCCGGATGGAACTCTCACGAATCCTGATCCGCGAGCTGGTGGACTACCAGATCATCGAGCTGCGCGAGGCCGAGGAGTTCACCGACGACGACGGGCTCCCCCAGGTCCGCCAGATCGAGGACGGGCGCACCTTCCCCATCGTCATCGGCCTGCCCGAGGCCCAGGCGATCGAGCGCCGCCTCAGCGGCGTCGAGATCAAACGCCCACAGACCCACGACCTGCTCGCGAGCATCATCGAATCGCTCGACGGCACGCTCGAGAGCATCGCGATCACGAACCTCCGGGAGCACACGTTCTTCGCCGAGCTGCGCCTGACCAAGAGCGACGGGGCGAGCATCAGCGTCGACTGCCGCCCGAGCGACGCGATCGCCCTGGGCATCTCTGAGAACGTGCCGATCTATGTCGCCGAGCACGTGCTCGACGAGGCGACCCGCGAGCCGCCCGAGGAGCCCGAGGCCTTCCTCGACGACGAGGACGACGAGGACGACGCGTGAGCGAGCATCACGCGACCGAACCACACCCACGCCCCCCGCTGACCGACCCGGACCCGCACGTCAAACCCGCGGCCTACGTCACGGCGGACGTCCCCGCCATCGGAGGCGTGCTCAAGCAGCGCGACGAGGACTTCTTCGTCGAAGAGATCCCGCTCGTCGAACCCTCGGGCTCGGGCGAGTACCTGCACCTGTTCGTCGAGAAGCAGGGCCTGAGCACGCTGGACCTGGTCGATGTCATCGCCCGCCACTTCCGCGTCCAGCGCGACGCCGTGAGCTTCGCGGGGCTCAAGGACAAACGCGCCATCACGCGCCAGGTCGTCTCGGTCCACGCCCCGGGCAAGTCGCCCGAGGACTTCCCCATGCTCGACCGGCGCAACGTCAAGATCCTCTGGGCAGACCTGCACGACGAGCCGATCAAGCGGGGCCAGCTCGTCGCCAACCGCTTCTCCATCCGCGCCCGCGAGCTCAGCCCCACCGCCATCGTCCACGCCCAGCGGGCGCTGACCACGCTCGAACGCGTCGGCGTGCCCAACCGCTTCGGCGTCCAACGCTTCGGCTACCTCCGCAACAACCACCTCATCGGGCGCGCCCTTGTCCTGGGCCTCCACCAGGAGGCCTGCGACGAGATGCTGGGATCGCACGAACGCTCCCCCCGCACGCAGACCGACGCCCGGATGCTCTACGACGAGGGCGACTTCGGCGGCGCCTACGACCTCTTCCCCCCCAACTTCCGCGGCGAGCGCACCGTCCTCCGCATGCTTGCCTCCAGAAAGACCCCCGCCCAGGCCCTCGCGAAGCTCGACCGATCCATCCGGTCGTTCTACATCAGCTCGCTGCAGTCGTGCGTGTTCAACGCCGTGCTCGATCGGCGCCTGGAGCGGGGCGCGCTGGGCAAGCTGGATCCCGGCGACCTCGCCTTCGTCCACGAGGACCGCTCACACCGGCCCGTCAACGAGCAGGACCTGGCCGAGGATGGCCCGGGATCCGTGCGTGCCCGCTTCGACGCGTTCGAGCTGAGCCCCTCGGGACCAATGTGGGGCTCGCTCATGCCCGTCGCCGACGCCGCCTCTGGGGAGGATGAACGCGCCGCCCTCGCGGCCTTCGGCATGGAGCCGGGCGACTTCGCCAGGGCCGACCAGCGCCTGGGCGAGATGCTCGAGGGCGCCCGCCGCCCGCTCCGCGTGCGCGTCAAGGACCCCGAGGTTGAGGCGGGCGTGGACGACCGCGGCGCCTACATCCGCTGCGCCTTCGAGCTGCCCCGCGGCGCCTTCGCGACAACAGTGATGGACGAGGTCCTCAAGGGCGACGCCGCCCGGGGGCACGTGTGAGCAGCGCCCCCCCGATCTCGCCCCCCGTTTCACTTGTCTGCTTCGACTGGGGCGGGGTGATCCTGAGGATCTGCCGCGGCTTTGCCCAGGGCTGCGAGCAGGCGGGGCTCGACGTGCGCCTGAATGCGGACGACGCGGACTTGTACTCGGTCCAGCGGACCATCGCCGCGCAGTACCAGGTGGGCGCCCTCAGCGAGTCCGAGTTCTTCGCCCACGTCTCAGCCTCCACCCGCGGCGCCTACACACCCCACGAGATCGCGCAGATCCACGACGCCTGGCTCATCG
>JAJDDH010000198.1 GCA_029260415.1 Phycisphaerales bacterium
GACCACCGACCGGGGCTCGACCTTCTCGAGCACGTAGTCCCCCACGCTCTCCCCCTGGCGGTAGGTTTGGCCGTCGATGATCGCGATCCCGCCGTTCTGGGTGGGCATGACCGAGGTGATCCGGAACGTCGGGGGTCCGACGCTGGCCTGGGGGGTCTGGGCGTCGTTGGCTCCGGTGTCCTCAACCGCGAGCCACGCCGCTGGGACCGAGAACGCGTCGCCCCCGCTGAGCGGATCGACCGTCCCATCCCCGAACTTCTGCAGACGCTGGGCGAACATCGAGATGGTCCGCCCCACACCCGCGGCCTGCACGGGCGCCGTGGCGTCGATCGCGGGCGCCGAGGTGATTAGGGTCTCGCTCGTCACCGGCGCGGCCGCGGCCTCGCTGGGGCCCAGCAGCCCCTGATCGATGCCCAGCGCCGCCAGAGCGGTCCCGAAGATGCCGATGAAGATTTTACGTTCGCGCGACAGTTCCATGCTCACATAGAGCATTTCAGTCGCCCGCGTGTCGAGGATTCTTCCAGAATCAGTCGCCCGCCCGATCAGCAGGATCCGCGTACCACGCAAGATCGAACTCGAACGTGGCGCTGCGGTCCGCGCCCGCGCCCTGCGCATCGAGCTTGAACGAGCGGGCGCTCACGTCCGAGAGCCTTTCGACGATCATGTGAAGAAACTTCGCCGCGTCGTTGTACGACCCAACGCCCCGCATCTTGATCGGTGTGATCGTGAACATCTCGCCCTGTGTGGGCTCCCCGGGCTGCAGGCTGTCCAGGCGGAGCCCGCACTCACCCGCCAGATGAGTCAGCTCGCCCATGCGGGTGTTTCGACCGCTCAGGCCCACCAGCGTGATCCCGGTGTCGTCGATCCGCTGCTGACCACGCTCGATCTGGGCCTCGAGCGCGTCGCGCGTCGTCTGCAGCTCAGCGAGCTGCTCGCCCTTGACCCTCACGCTCTCCCGCAGCGTGGTCTTGGTGACGCGTCCGGACAGGACAGGATCAACAACCAGGAAGTAGCCGCCAGCCGCGATGGCAAGCAGCGATACAGCGCCGATGGCGTGAATCACCATGGGCGAGAGGCCGGTGTCATGGTTCGGGATCATGGCGCAGGCGCCTCCGCAAGTGCAGGATTGAACTCGCACGCGATGTCGAACACGATCCGCTCTCCGCCCGCGATGCTCTCGCGCCGCGTCCCGAGCAGCGTCGTCGAGCTGAACAGCCCGGAGTCCTCGAGGCCCCTCACGATCGTCCGCTCACGCCCGGGCGACTCGCCCAGACCCGTGAGCGAGAACGTCATGACACCCTCAGGCGACCAGGTCAGCGCGCAGCGTTGGAGCATCACGCCCTCCCCCCGCTGCGTGTGCAGGTACGCCAGAAGGACGCCCCAGTCCGGGCGGTCCTCCAGCGTGTCGATCATGCTCAGGCGGCGCTCCTGCACGGCGATCTGCGCCTGCAACGCCGGGACCTCGCCCTGGATCTGCGCCGTCTTCGAGCTCACGCTGTCAGCGGCGCGCTGGAGCCCGTCCTGACCCATGACCCCCTTCGCCTGGACCGCGATCGCTCCCGCCGCGATCGCCCCCCCCGCGAGGCAGAGCGAGGCGCCCCACGCCCGGAGTATCCCGGCGCGGGCACGACGGGCGACCACTACCTTGGGCAACATGTTGACTGTTGGCATCGAGCTCAAGTGTTCACCCTCGCCTTCCTCGGCTCGCCAGCCCGAGCGCGGTGACCAGCGCCGGGTCGTCCGCACGCCCGCAGCCCTGCGTGACGCGGACGAGCGAGCTCGGACGGGCGACATGCGCCGCCACGCCGCAGGACTCGCCCAGCCGCTCCGCGATCCCGGGGATGTTCGCGCCCGCGCCGATGAGCAGACCCTCGCCCGTGTCCTCGATGCCGTGCTTGCGCGTCGCGTAGTCGATCGACATCGCCAGCTCCCCGGCGACCGTCCCGATGTACTCGTCAAGGATCGAACGCACCCGCGCGGCGCGCCCACGCGTCTCATCCGCGAACCCGCAGAGCCCCCGCTCAAAGAGGACATGATCCCCGGCGCGCTCGTCGCACCCGAGGACACCGACAATCTCCCCCCGGAGCGTGTCGAGCCCGCATTCCGCGAACGAACGCTGGTACAACACCGTGCTGTCCATCAGGACATACAGCGATGTGCTCGCCCAGCCGAGATCCACGACGACCCGCAGCGATCCGATCGCGCCACGCATCAGCGGGAGGCAGGCCCGCGCGACCGCCTGCGAGTCCAGATCGACCGCGACGACCTCCACACCGATCCGCTCGAAACGCTCGATGATGCTCAGCATCGCCTGGTGCGGGCAGGCGCTGGCGAGCATGCTCGTTGTGCCCGACCCGGCGCCCGTCGTCCCCGGGAGCTCCCAGCACGCCAGCTCGAACGCGTTCGGGTCCAGCTGGTGGCTGCGGGCCAGGTCGGACCGGGCGATCGCCTCCAGGGCGCCCGCCCCCACCCCGACGGGCACGCTGACCACACTCGACAGCACCGCGCTCTCCGGCGCGGAGAGCACCACGCGATGACCCACAAAGCCCCGGCGCCCCAGCAGCTCCCACAGGCGTTCGACCGACGGATCCGACTCTGAGGCGATGCCACTGACCGGCAGATCGGCCAGGCGGTGCGCCACAGGGTTCCGTGAGCCACCCGCCAGCTGGGCCGCGTACACGTGACCGACTCCGATGTCCAGACCGATCGGCGAATACGAATGCAAAGTGTTCACGGCGCCCCCCCTCTCGACCCTGCCGAGGCGGTCAGGTCGAACAGCGGGAGGAACATGCTCACCGCGACGAACCCCACGACTACCCCGAGCAGCATCATGATGACCGGTTCGATCACGCTCCCCAGCGAACGCATGGTCCCGTCGTTCTCCTCGTCCAGATACTCGGCCACACTCACCAGCACCACCGACAGGTTGCCCGATTGCTCCCCGTTGCGGATGGCCTCGCACGTGGACGAGGTGATCAGGTCTGACCTGGAGAACGCGTCGCTGATTGAATCGCCGCGCGTGACCGCCTCCTCCGCCGCGTCGAGCAGGTCCACGTAGTGGTGGTTGCTCATGGACTGGCGGGTGAGCGTCAGCGAGTCGATCATGGGCACCCGGCTCTCGAGCAGCATCCCCAGCAGGCGCGTCAGGCGCGCCGTGGACAATGAACGCACGATCGTGCCGAACAGCGGCGCCCGGACCGCGACCGTCCCGATCAGGCGCTGCCCCTTGGGCGTCCGCAGGTACAACACGGCGCACACACCGGCCGCGACGAGAGCGGGCAGGAGCGCCCACCAGTACCCACGCAGGATGTCGCTCACGCCCATGAGCAGCCTCGTGGTCGAGGGCAGATCCGCCCCGAGCGTCTCGAACAGGCCCTCGAAGCGGGGCAGCACAAAGATCATCATCAGCGTGAGCACGACCGTCGCGACCGTGATCAGCAGCGCCGGGTAGATCATCGCGCCCATCACGCTCGCGCGGGCCGCCATCTGGCGCCGTGTGATCTTCGCCAGTCGCCCGAGCATCTCGTCGAGGTTTCCGCTCGACTCGCCCGCGGCGACCAGGCTCCGGAACACCGCGTCGAAGGCGCCCGGGTGAGCCGCCAGCGCCTCGTGCAGCGTCGATCCCTGCTCCACGCGCGTCCGCACATCGTGCACGATGCTCCGCCATCGTTCTTCCGTCGCCTGGCGCTCGATCGCGCCCAGCGAGTCAACAACCGTCGTCCCCGTGGAGACCAGCACCGACAGCTCGCGGGCCATCATCGCCACGTGCTTGGGCCCGACAGATCTGCCAGTCCGTTTCTTGGGCGCGACCGCGCCAGACTTCTCGCCCGTCGTCTCGCTGATGGTCGTCACGAAGACGCCCTTCGCCTGGAGCTTCTGGGCCGCGTCGCCCTCGTCGGCGCACTCGATCGTGCCCTTGATCTCGGCGCCGGACTTGTCGTACCCGGAGTAGCTGAATTTCATGCCGCCACCCCCACAGCCGCCTCGTTGGGCGTCATGTCATCGTCCGAGTGGGTCACGCGAAGGACCTCTTCCAGGCTGGTCCTCGCCTCGAGCGCACAGCGCACGCCCTCCTCGCGCAGCGAGAGCCCGCCCTCGTGCCGAACACGATCACGCAGGTCGTGGCTGGGGGCGCCCGCGTAGATCAGGCGTCGCATGGCCGAGGTGATCTCCATCACCTCGTAGATGCCGAACCGACCCTGGAAGCCCGTGTCGTGGCAGCTCTGGCAGCCCGAGCCCTTGCGGAAGGCCTTGCCGACCATCTCGCCCAGGCCCGCGTCCTCGAGGACCTCTTCGCTGGGGTAGTACTTGGTGGTGCACGCCGGGCAGATCGAGCGGGCAAGACGCTGGGCGACCACGCCGTTGAGCGCTGCCGAGATCAGGTACGACTCGATGCCCATGTCCCGCATGCGTTCGACGGCCCGCGGCGCGTCGTTGGTGTGCAGCGTCGCGAGCACGCCGTGCCCGGTCAGGGCCGCCTGGACCGCCACGCGGGCGGTCTCCTCGTCGCGGATCTCGCCGATCATGATCACGTCCGGGTCCTGGCGCAGGATGCTCCGCAGCGTCCGGGCGAAGCTCAGCCCGATCGGCTCGTTGACCTGGATCTGGTTGACCAGATCGAGCTGGTACTCGACCGGGTCCTCGACCGTCACCATGTTCCGCTCGGGGCTGCGCAGCAGGTCCAGCGCCGAGTACAGCGTCGTCGTCTTGCCCGAGCCCGTGGGACCGGTGACGAGCACCAGCCCATGCGGGCGCTTGAGCGTCCGCTTGAACACGTCCAGCGCCTCACTCCGGAAGCCCAGGTCCTCCATCCGCACGTGCAGGTTCTGCTTGTCGAGGATGCGGATCACCAGCTTCTCGCCCAGCAGCGTCGGGATCGAGCTGACGCGCAGGTCGATCTCCCGCCCCTCGGCCACGATCCGCACACGCCCTTCCTGGGGCAGCCGCTTCTCGGCGATGTCCATCTTTCCGATGATCTTGATGCGGCTGACGATCGCCGCGTGCATCCCTATCGGCGGCTTCATCAGGTCGCGCAGGTTGCCGTCGATCCGGTACCGGATGCGGGTGCCTTTCTTGTCGGGCTCGATGTGGATGTCGCTGGCCTTGTCCTTGACCGCCGTGAGCAGCGCCACGTTCACCAGGTTCACGATCGGGCTGCCCGCGACCATCGTGTCCAGGTCCGCCGCGGGCTCGTCGTCGATCTGCTCCCGCTCGATGACCTCAACGTCTGACTCGGCCAGGCTCGTCAGGAACGCGTCAACATCAACGTTTCCCCCGGAGTACTTTTTGACGAACTCCATGATGTTCGCCTCGAGCGCGAGCACCGGCCTGATCTTGCAGCCCGTTAGCGCCCGCAGCCGGTCGATGGTCGGCAGCGACTGCGGCTCCACCATCGCGACCGTCATCACCCCGTGCACCTTGAACAGCGGTAGCACACGCAGTCGCTCGGCCTCGTCCTCGCCGATCTCGCTCAGCAGCGCCGGGTCGGCCAGGCCGTGCCTCAGCTGCACCCCCCGCACCCCGAGCGAGCGGGCCAAGGCGCCCACGAGCACCGAGTTGGAAACCGCGCCCTGCGCGACGAGCACCTCGCCGAGCTTCTGCCCCACGCTCTTCTGGGCGACGAGCGCCTTCGAGATCTGTTCTTCGCTGACCAGACCCTCGTTGAGCAGCACCTCACCGACCCGGACCGTCCGAGAGCGGCGCCCCGCCCCGCCCGCGGGGCGTGCAGAGGGATCCCCGGCGCCGGGATCGGTCCCGCCGCCGGCGCCCCCGGGCTGGATGGGCTGCTCTTCAGCGCTCATAGGAAGCTTCTCACCGCCCCCGAGACATCCTCATAATGCTCGAACAGCGAGCTCAGGTCGGTCAGATCCAAAACCTCGCGGAGTGTCTCGTTCTCGGCGCACAGCTTGAGCGACAGCCCCGATTCGTTCAGCTCCCGGCCGACATCGGCCAGCGCTTCAAGCCCTGCGCTGTCCGCGTAGGGCACCTCCGACACATCCAGGACAAACCGCCCCAGCGTCAGACCCAGGGTCTCGAGCGCGTGGCGTTTGAACGCCTCGGCGTCGTCAACCCCCAGCGGCCCCTTGGGCTTGAGCACCGTCACGGCGCCGTGCTTGGACTCGTCAATCCGCATTCAACAACGCTCCCTCGCTTGGTTCAGGCCGCCTGAGCCGGCGCTGGCAGGTTCAACGTGAACCGGCTGCCC
>JAJDDH010000199.1 GCA_029260415.1 Phycisphaerales bacterium
GCGGGCGCCCCGGGCGGCGGTGGCGCTGGCGCGGGTGTGCCCGCGCGTCGTCGTGGTCGCGGCGGGATGGAGGGCGCGGGCTTCACCGAGGCGGACATCGCCGAGCGTGAGATGCGTCTGCAGCGTTCGGGCGGCTACCTCAAGCAGCGTCGCCAGCAGCTCCAGCGTCAGTCGCAGGCGGACCGACCGGCCAACGCCGCCCAGCAGGGCGGGGCGAAGGTGACGATCGCTGAGCCGTTCACGATCAAGGACCTCTCGGGCGCGACGGGCGTCAAGGGCGCCGAGATCGTCAAGCAGCTGTTCATGCAGGGCGTGATGGCGACGATCAACTCTCCGATCGAGACCGAGAAGGCCCAGGAGATCATGATCGAGTACGACATCGAGCTCGAGGTGGTCGAGGCCAAGACCGCCGAGGAGAAGGTGTCCGAGGAGTTTGCCGAGCGTGAGGTCATCGACCAGCGCGACCGGGGCCCGGTGGTGACCATCCTGGGTCACGTGGACCACGGCAAGACCTCGCTGCTGGACCGCATCCGCAACGCGAAGGTCGCTGAGGGCGAGGCGGGCGGCATCACCCAGGCGACGAGCGCGTTCCGCGTGCCCGTCTCCGTGGGCGACGACACCAAACAGGTCGTATTCATCGATACGCCTGGGCACGAGGCGTTCACCGAGATGCGTTCGCGCGGCGCCAACGTGACGGACATCGTGGTGCTGGTCGTCGCGGCCGACGACGGCGTGATGCCCCAGACCATCGAGTCGATCAGCCACTCGAAGGCCGCGGGCGTGCCCATCGTCGTGGCGCTCAACAAGATCGACAAGTCGCAGGCGACCGACGCCAACATCCAGCGGATCCTGGGCCAGCTGGCGGAGCACGAGCTCAACCCGGTGGACTGGGGCGGCGAGACCGAGGTCGTCCGCACCAGCGCCGAGACGGGCGAGGGCATCGAGAACCTGCTCGAGATCCTCGATCTGCAGGCGCAGGTGCTCGAGCTCAAGGCCGACTTCGGCGGCCCGGCCCGGGGCACCGTCGTTGAGGCCCGCCCGGAAGAGGGGCGCGGCAACGTCGCGAACATCCTCCTGCAGGACGGCGAGCTCAAGGTCGGCGACTTCATCGTCGCGGGACGCGCTTTCGGTCGCGTGCGTGACATCACCGACGACCACGGCAAGCGGATCAAGTCCGCATTGCCCCCGATGCCCATCCAGATCTCGGGCATCGACATGCTGCCCGACGCGGGCGACAAGTTCTACTGCGTGGACACGCTCAAGAAGGCGGAGCAGGCCGCGGAGCAGCGTCGCCATTCGGAGCGTGAGAAGCAGCTCTCGCAGCCCAAGCTGACGCTGGACCGGATGTTCGACCAGATGGCCGAGATGGAGCTCAAGGAGATCCGGATCGTGCTCAAGGCGGACGTGCAGGGGTCGATGGACGTGCTCAAGAACGAGATCGAGAAGGTCTCGGGCGACGAGGTGAAGGTCCGCGTGATCCACAACGCGGTGGGCGGGGTGACCGAGTCGGACATCCTGCTTGCCGACGCGTCGCAGGCGATCATCGTCGGGTTCAACGTCATCGCGAACTCGAAGGGCCGGTCGCTGGCCGAGCGGAAGGGCGTGGAGATCCGGAACTATCAGGTCATCTACGACATCGTGGAGGACATGAAGAAGGCCGCGGAGGGTCTGCTGGCGCCCGAGCTTCGCCAGGAGGTTCTGGGGCACGCCGAGGTCCGCAAGGTGTTCAAGGTCTCCAAGGTCGGCTGGATCGCCGGCTGCTACGTCACGGACGGCTCGATCATCCGCGACGCGCTCGTCCGGGTCACGCGCGACGGCGTCGTGGTCGAGAACGACCGCAGGCTCGAGCAGCTCAAGCGGTTCAAGGACGACGTCAAGGAGGTCAAGAACAACGTGGAGTGCGGCATGAAGATCGTCGGCTACGACGACATCAAGGAGGGCGACGTCCTCGAGTGCTACAAGCAGATTGAGGTCAAGCGCACGCTCTAGAGCATGGCGCCAGATCACGAAATGGTCGTAGGAGTTCTCCAGTTCGAGCTGCACATCCCCGGCGCTGAGTCCCTCAAGGACAAACGCCGCGTGGTGAAATCCCTGCGCGATCGCCTCCATCGCGAGCACCTGGTCTCGGTCGCGGAGGTCGGCGCGCTGGACACGCTCAATCTGGCAATCATGGGCATCGCGGTGGCCGGGTCCGACGGCGCCAGGATCGGCAGGGTGCTCGACAGCATCGATGCCAAGCTCCGGGGCATGACCGACGCGGAACTGGGCAGCACCCGGCGCGAGATCATCCATGGGCAGACCGGGGAATCACCCGCCGACGAGGGTCTCGATGAGGATGCGATCGCCCAGGAGATGCTCGCGCGGGTCAGCGGAGAGGCGGCGTCATGAGCTCGAGCGAGCCCAACCTGCGCAACAAGAAGCTCAGCGCCGTGCTGCAGCGCGCCATCGAGCAGACGCTCTCGCGGGGGCTGTCGGACCCGCGGATCCGCGGGTTGATCTCGGTGACCAAGCTCGAGCTGTCGCAGGACCTCAAGCTGTGCACCGTCAACGTCTCGGTGTACCCGCAGGAGCACGAGAAGCTGACGATGCACGGGCTCAAGGACGCGACGCCCCACATCCGGCGCAGGGTGATGGACCAGATCCACATCCGTGAGATGCCCAAGCTGATCTTCAAGCTCGACGACAGGCTCAAGAAGCAGGCCGAGGTGATGGAGCTGCTGGCCAAGGCCCGGTCGGAGTTCAAGGACGGCACGGCGCCCGAGCCCGATGCCCCCGAGCCCGACGAACAGACCACCCAGGAAGGGGAGAGCCCGTGAGCACGCCCGCGCAGGCCAAGAAGCTGGACGCGTTGATCAAGCGTCTTGCCGGCGAGTATCCGGAGACCCCGGGCGCCGGCGCGACGCCCGCGCCGCCCGAGGGCGCCGATCCGATCGTCCACGAGTTGCTGTACGCGTTCATGCTGTGGGAGGCGGGTCCGAAGCTGGCCGGTGCGGCGCTCGAGGCGATCCAGGGCGAGTTCGTGGACTACAACGAGGCGCGGATCGGGATGAGCGACGAGATCGCGGAACTGCTGCCCAAGCGGTACCCGCTGGCGCAGGAGCGGTGCCAGCGGTTGCGGGCCTCGCTCAACGCGGTCTTCAAGCGAGAGCACGCGTTGTCGCTGGCGTCGCTGGGCGAGATGTCCAAGCGGGACAGCCGCGCGGCGCTCGATTCGCTCGAGGGCATGACCCCGTTCGTCGCGTCGCGGGTCACGCTGCTGGGGCTGGGCGCCCACACGTTCCCGGTTGATGCCCGATTGGTGGAGGTTCTGGCGGAGGCGGGCGCGTGCGACGCCGAGGAGGCTGCGGACGCGGTCGCGTCGCGTCTGGAGCGTCACTTCCGGGCGGGCCAGGCCGCGCCTGCGTATCTCCTGCTCGAATGCGCCGAGGCCAGGCCGTCGAAGAAATCAAAGGGAGCCGGACGGAACGCGTCGTCGCCGGCGAGCCGAACCAAGGGCGCCCGCGCGTCGAGATCGCGCACGAGCGCGTCGTGAGGCGCCCGCTCGCGTGTGTCGGGGGGACGCTGGTCGTCCTGTCGCTCCAGTCCTGCGCGTCGCCTGGGTCGACGGACCAGGCCTCGGACACTGTTCCGACTGCTGGAGAGACGAGGCGCGTCCATCGATCTTCCTCGGGCGCCCTGCCCAGCGCGGGCTTCACGGGTCTTGATGAGCTGGCGCTGCGCGAGCGGGCGGCGCCCAGGCGGTTCGAGGCCGGTGACCAGATCTGGGATGTGCTGGGTGTTGCAGCGCCGGGCACTGGAGAGGTCAGCGACGAGCGGGCGACGGCGCCCCTGGACCTGGCGTTGTCGGCGCTGGGGGCGATGTCCGCGCCTTCTGAACGGCCCGCGGCTGACGTGAGCGCGGAGGACCGGGACGCGGGCGCGTTCCTGCTGACCGCCGCGTCGGGATCGATGGAGGCAGGCGATACAGCGGGCGCCCTGGAGCAGCTCGACCGCGCGGCCGCGATCGATCCGGGCAGTGTTGAGATCCAGAACGCGCGCGTGCGGGCGCTCGTCATGCTCGATCGGCGCCTGGACGCGGCGGACAGCGCCGACGCGGCGTTGAGGCTCGGCTCCTCGGACCCGCTGACGCAGGTCATCGCGGGGCTGAGCGCGAGCAGCCGGGGAGAGCATGACGCGAGCGCTCGCGCGCTGTCCCGGGCGATCAACTCGGGGCTGACGGGCCTGGACGACTCCGTGCGTCCGGTGGCGCTTGGCGCCCTGGGGCAGTCGCTGCTGGAGCTGGGCTGGACGCGTGCGGGCGCGGAGGCGTTGACGAGCGCCCTAACGGATCCGCCGCAGCCGACGGCGGGGATGCTGCTCCGGCGGGATCTGGTCCGCCTGCTCGGTCGGCGCGGCGCGCTGTGGGCAGCAGTTGGCCAGGCGCTGCAGGACATCGATCCCGATGCGGCGCTCGAGGCGTATGCGCAGGCGGGCGAGGACGGATCGGTTGACGCCGCGTCCGTGGACAGGCGGGTGGGCGTGCTCGTTCGCGCGGGGCGACCCAGCCAGGCGGTGCGCGAGGTCCTGACGCATGTCGCTCGCTCCGGGCGCCCGCTCAACAGCGCAGAGAAGGCGCTGTTCGAGGCGTTGGGCGCCGACCCGAACATCCGCCCTGCGCTCGTCGCGGCGCTGCGCCAGGCCAGCGCCGATCTTCAGACGAACACCCCCACCACCCGGGCGTCGCTGCTGGTGACGGCCGCGGGGCTGTCCGCGCCCGGGCACAGCGCCCAGATCCTGGGCCCGGAACTGTTGGTGGGGGCGTACAACGATCAGATCGCGCGGGCGCTGCTGGGCGATGCACGGATCGAGGCGGGCGAGCGGGGCGCCCTTGCGGCGAGCGGCGTCGAGCGCCATCCCGAGTTGTACCGCCTGTTTGGCGCCGCGCTGCTGAGCGGGGCGGACGCGCCGGCGCGGGTCCGCGAGGCGACGGGAACGCTCCCGAACTCGTGGGGCGTGCGGCTGCTCAGAACGGGGATTGACCTTCAGCTCCGTCGCCCGCGCGACGCGTTTACGGAGCTGAACCGGATTACAAACGCGCCGCCAGGCGTCCTGACGCTGGCCCGGATCGAGACGGGCGCCGAGACGGGGCGGTGGGACGTGGTCAACGCGCAGCTGGAGCAGCTTGGCGATGCGCCTCCCAGCGCGGCGCTGGTCCGCTCGCTCCGCGCGGGGCATCGGTTCGAAGAGGCGAGCCAGACCGCTGAGCGGCTGCCGACAGCGGACCAGCTCGACCTGTCGCTGCTGCTAGAGCTGGCGGAACTGGCGATCCAGCTCGAGCGCCCGCGGGACGCGGAGCTGTACCTGGAGATGGGCGGCGAGGTTGATCCGTACGACGAGCGGGTGCTGGGCGCCCAGCTGGCGCTTTACGGACCCAACGGCCCGCTGGCCGACAACGCGCAGCACACGCGGGTGCTTCGGTCGCTCCGCGAGCGGGCGCCCGACGGGGTGTACGCGTCGCTGCTTGCGGCGCAGGAGCTGGCCAGTTCGGGGATTCTCGACGAGGCCGAGCAGCGGCTGCGCGCGATCGCCCGGGCCAACCCCGACGATCGCGGCGCCTTCGAGCTGCTGCACCAGATCTGGACGCGCCAGGGCAATGCCGAGCTGACAGCGTCCGCGATCGAGTGGCTTGAGCGGCTCAACAGCGATCGCCCGGGCTCCCCGGCGCCCAGCGGGGCCCTGGCCCGCCTGCTCGCTGCGGACGATCGGTACGACGAGGCGATGAGCGTGCTCGACGCGTGCGAGCAGCACGCGGCCTCGCCCGTCATGGCTCGACTGCGCGAGCGGATGATGCGGGACGCCGAACGCAACGACGAGGCGACGGCCCACGCCTTGGCCCGACTCGACCACCCGACGCTCTCGATCGATGAGGCTCTGGAACGCGCCGAGGTGCAGATCGGCGAGCCCGAGCTGCAGGCGGCGCTCGACACGCTGACCCGGGGCTTGCCCGCGGGCGTGGCGCTCGCGCCTGTGCAGCGGGCGAGGCTGGTCCGGATCGCGTCCGTCGCCGTGGGCGTCTTCGGCGCCAGCATCACCGGCGACACGGCCCTGAGCGAGATCGGACGCCCCGTGCTGGGCATCGTTGAGCTGACGATCGAGGGCGCCAGCCCGCTGCCCTGGTCGCTGCACAACGCCCGGATCGCGCTCACGGCGCTGGGCGATGAGAACGACGTGGAGACGATCCGCGGCGTGTGTGAGGCGTCCATCGCCTCCTCGCCCGAGCAGGCGAGCGAGGCGTACCGCGTCGCTGTGCGGACGCTGCTCTCCACGCAGCGGGTATCCGACGCGGTCGATCTGGCGACGAGCGGGGCTGTGCGAGAAGGCGATCTGGACGAGAGCCTGTTCTCCGACGCGATTACGATCGCGGCCCAGACGGGCGGGGTCGGCGACGCGCGGGCGCTGATCGAGCGACTCGACGGGCGAGACCTGACCGAGGCCGCGGCCGGGGTTCTGCGGCCCGAGCCCGATACCCCGCTGGACACTGCCGAGTCACAACGCGCGGAGATCGCGTACCAGATCGCGTCCATCGCGGCGTTTCTGGGGCGGGACGAGCAGTCGGAGGACGCGTACCGACTGGCGCTCGAGTACGACCCGGGGCACGCGTGGTCGAACAACGACCTGGGGTACATGATCGTGGACCGGGGCTCGGACGTGCGAGGGGGCGAGGCGCTCATCGCCCGCGCGTACGAGGCGCTGCCGCAGAGCCCCAACGTGACCGACTCGCTGGCGTGGGCCCGGTACAAGCTGGGGTGGCTGCGGGACACGCCCGAGGGCGAGCCCGGGGCGATCACGCTGCTGCGCCGGGCGATCGGGCTGCAGGTCGAGAACGACCGGGGGAACGCGACGCTGCACGACCACCTGGGCGACGCGCTCTGGCGGGACGGGCAGAGCGAAGCGGCGGGCGAGGCGTGGCTCGACGCGGAGACGATCGCGCTGGAGCAGGCCCGCCTGATGCGCCGTGAGCAGGGCGCCCGCGAGGCGCAGGAGCGCCTCGAGACGAGGCTCCGCTCGGTGCGGCGCAAGCTCCGGGCGGTTCAGGTGGGCGAGGAGCCCCCGATCGCGCCGATTGTGGATGAGGCGCCCGGGCAGGACTCGGACGGCTGAGCGAGCAACAATCCGTGCGGGCGCGATCGGCGCCCGTTGACGACGAAGCAGAGAGGACCGCCTCAGATGGCCGGACACAGCAAGTGGGCAAACATCCGTCACCGGAAAGAGCGCCAGGACAATAAGAAGGGCAAGATCTGGTCCAAGTGCTCCAAGGCCATCATGGCCGCGGCACGCGCGGGCGGGCCCGACCCGGACACCAACCTGGGACTTCGGTACGCGATCGACGAGGCGAAGTACGCCAACATGCCCAAGGACACGATCAAGCGCGCCATCGAGAAGGGCGCGGGCGCCGGGGCGGGCGAGGACTGGTCCGACGTGGTGTACGAGGGCTTCGCCCCTGGTGGGACGGCGGTCATCGTTGACGCCCTGACGGACAACAAGAACCGCACCGTGTCCGAGGTCCGCAACATCTTCAACAAGGGCGGGGGCAACCTGGGCAACTCGGGCAGCGTCGCGTTCATGTTCGAGACCAAGGGGCGGATCATGATCCCCGCGGACAAGATCGGCGAGGACGATCTGATGATGAAGGCCCTCGAGGCGGGCGCCGACGACGTCGAGCCCCCGGAGGACCCGACCCCCGAGGACCCGGGGTATTGGAGCGTGCTGACCACGCCGGCGAACTTCATGCTCGTCAAGGACGCGCTCGAGGGCGCGGGCATCCCGGTCGAGGAGGCCGAGATCGCCAAGATCCCGGGCGAGCAGGTCGAGGTCCGCGGCGATGACGCCCGCAAGCTCATGAACCTGATCGACGCGCTCGAGGACAACGAGGACGTGCAGAAGGTCCACACCAACGCCTCGATCCCCGATGAAGAGCTCAGCGAGCTGGGCTGAAACATTGGGCTGATCCTTTGGGCTGACGGGCGGGTCGGCGCCCGGTACCCTGAACGCATGATCGGGCGCGCGACCTTCGACGAGACCAGAACCTACCGCTACACGCTGCACCGGCGCTGGGAGTCGGGCGGGCGTCGGGCCTGTATTTGCCTGCTCAACCCCTCCACCGCCGACGAGTACAAGCTCGACCCGACGCTGACGCGCTGCCTGGGCTACGCGCAGCGCTGGGGGTTCAACGCGATGGAAGTCGTCAACATCTTCTCGCTGCGTTCGACCGACCCCAAAGGCCTGCGCGAGCACGAGGAGCCGATCGGCCCGGGCAACGACCGGGCGATCCGCACCGCGGCGCGCCGGGCGGACCTGATGGTGGTGGGCTGGGGATCGCACGGCGCCCTGCTGGACCGGGGCCAGCGCGTCGCCCAGCTGCTGGCGCCGATCTGTGAGCCGGTCTGCCTCGGGCTGACCAACGCCGGGGCGCCGCGCCATCCGTTGTACCTGCGCAAGGACCTCGAGCCCGTGGCCTTCAGCCCGGCAGCGACGTCGTCGCCCGCCAGCGCCTGATCGCTGATCGCGCGGCGTCGTCCTGCGCCACCAGCCCGCGCAGGTCGATGACCACGTTGCCCTCGTACGCCCCGACCGAGAGCGAGGCGGCGTAGGCCCGGACGTCCAGGCGCCCCCGCTCGCCCACGCGGCAGCGCCCCGCGTCGTCCGAATCGGAGAGGCGGGCGGAGACGATGGCGCCGCTGACCGCGAGCGCCGCGGGATCGTCGCCCCGCAGCAGCGCGCTCGCGGGGTCGAGCCCGACACCGATCCGGCCCAATCGCTCGGGCGCCGCGGCGCCATGGTCGGCCACCCTGACGCCCGCGCGCTCCGCGCCCAGTTCGAGCGCCGCGATCACCCCGCTGCCCGGTTCGCCCGGGAGGTGCACGCTCACGCTCAAGGTGTGAGCGGCGTTCATGATCCCCGCCAGCTCGCCCGCGAGGGTGATGGTTTCGAGGCAGGCCGCCAGGGCGCGGTCTGTGTGCTCGGGCTCGCGGAAGTGGCGCTCGGGGATCCAGAGATCGATGCCCGACAGCCCCAGTTCGCTGCGGTTGAGCAGGCCCGCCAGGTCGCGCCGGGCGCTGCGGTCGAGCTCGCGGGCCCGCAGCCCGGGCGCGGCGCCGTCGAGACGAACGATGCCCAGGCCCAGCCCGCTGGCCCACGCGATGGGCGCCCGCGCCGACCCGCTCCAGGGCAAACCGGGTGACGGGTCCAGGCCCGCGAGGGACACGCTCAGTGGGATCGGCTCGAGCACGGTTCAGTTGTACCCGACCCGCACGCCCCGGGCGACGCGCCCCACTACCATCGGGCATGAGCGACCCCACGACCCGGTCCACGGCGCACAGGCTGGCGGAGACGACACACCTGCTGGGCGCGGCGATCTGGCTCAGCGGTTTGGTGATGGGCGGCGTTGTTGCCGCGATCATCTTCAGCACGACCCCGGAGCTCAAGCCCCGCCTGGGCGCGTTCGAGGGGTACACAGGCGACCACGCCAATCTGCTGGCGGGATACATCCAGAACAAGGTCTTCCTCGCGGGGGACGTGCTGCAGTTCGCCGGGGGCGTGCTGTGCCTGGGGACGCTGGTGCTGCTCATCGCCCGGTTCCGCCACCCGGTGCGGAGGCCCCTGGGCGCGATCCGGGTGATCTCGGTGCTGGGGGCGATCACACTGCTGAGCTACAGCCTGCTGATCCTCTCGCCGCGGATGGCCCAGAACCTGGACACGTTCTATGGGCACGCCAGCGCGGGCGAGAGCGAGCTGGCAGACACGGCGCGTGAGGCGTTCCTCGCCGACCACCCGGCTGCAACCCGGACTCACAGCACCCTGGCGGGCCTGGTGCTGATCGTGTTCGTCTCGGGCGTGTGGTCCGTCTCGGGGGCCCCCACGACCGATCGCCCGATCCAGAAGCGAGCCTCGAAACCGAAGGGACGAGCCTCATGAGCAAGGTCGCGAGCGCAGCCGGGTCGGCGCATCGAACACCGACCAACCCGCGCGGGCTCAAGGACCTGCCCTTCGAGGTTCCCGGGGTCACCGACGCGCAGAAGCGGCGCGCCAGGCGCTTGGACAGGGCGCTGATCGAGGCGTACCCCGACGCGCACTGCGAGCTGGACGCCGCCTGCCCGCACGAGTTGCTCATCGCGACGATCCTGTCGGCGCAGACGACCGACGTGGGCGTGAACAAGGCCACCCCGGGGCTGTTCAGGGCGTTCCCCGAGCCCGCTGACTATGCAAAGTCGACGCCTGAGCAGATCGAGCCCTACATCAAGACGCTCGGGTTCTTCCGCTCCAAGGCCAAGAGCGTGCACGCGGCGATGACCGCCCTCGTTCAGGACCACGCGGGCCAGGTCCCCTCAAGCATGGACGAGCTGCTCAGGCTGCGCGGGGTCGCCCGCAAGACCGCCAACGTCGTGCTGGGCAACGCGTTCGACATCAACGACGGCTTCGTCGTGGACACCCACATCATGCGCCTCGCCTGGCGGTTTGATCTGATCGACGAGGACGAACGCGACGACCCGAAGAAGGTCGAACGCAAGCTGGTCGCGCTGTTCCCGCGGGCGCAGTGGTGTCGGCTGAGCCACTGCATCATCTGGCACGGGCGGCGGGCCTGCCCGGCGCGGGGCGCCAGGGCGCACGAGCACCCGATCTGCAAGGGCTTCGGCGTCCACTGCCCGAAGGGGTGAGCGGGCGGCGCTGGCGGGCGTGATTTAGTCGGCCTTGGGCATCGCGTAGACGTGCCCGTCGGGTTCGATGTCCACCTCGACCTTGCGGTAGACGTAGGTGATCCGCTCCTCGAGCCCGCCGATGAGCTGCTCGATCCGGCGCGGGTACAGCACGCCCCCGGCGTCCTCGTACTCGGAGACGATCGAGATCATCTCGCGGGTGGCGCCCGCGGGGTCGACGAACTTGGTCCGGGTTCCGGTGAACAGCCCGGTTTCCATGTCGAACATCACGTACATCTCGCGTTTGTCGGGCGTGACCACCCCCACGACGTACACCGAGCGACCCGCGAGCAACGCGGTGCCCACGGTCTGGCGGGCGGTGTACCGCTCTTTATAGTTGGACTCGCCGAAGAACTCCGCGGTCTGGCGGAGCTCGGACAGGTCCTGCCCGGTCATCGACACGGCGCTGCTACCCGAGAGCTGGCGCCAGCCGTTCTCGCCGTCGTACCCGATGTCCATCGTCGCCCCGGCGGGCTCAGCCAGGCGCAGGTGGAACCGGTTGGGCGCGTCCTGCCAGAGCGTGAGGCGGACGGGGAACTCGAAGGGGGGCCCCTCGTAGATGCCGCTGATGCGCCGCGAAGTCTGGGCGAAGATCGCGTCGCGCCCGCCGATGGCCTCGATGTGCTTCTCGAAAATCTCGTCCGCGCTGGGGAGCGTCGCGGGATCGACCTGCGGGGCCTCGGTGGGCGTTTCGCTCGCGGGCGGGGTGTCCTGGGCGATGGCGCCGGTTGAAAGCATCGAGGCCAGCATCACGCTCGTCAGACCAAGCCGGATCATTCGTGTTCCTTCCACCGGCCGTCGGGCGACGTTCTCTCACGAGGACGCCTGAAGGCCTAGGTAATACGCCCGTCGGGATTCGAACCCAAAACCTCTGGCTTCGGAGGCCAGCGCTCTATCCAGTTGAGCTACGGGCGCCGCGTGGACGCGGGAGTCTACGATCGCCCCTCGCCCATGGCAACGACACCGCCGCTCCACACCCAGACCGCCGGGTCGCCAGCCCCTCTGACGCCCCTGCTGGTCTTTGTGTTCGTCTCGAGCCTGGGGACGGGCGCGATTACCCACGGCGTCTACTTTCTGACCGAGTCCACCCTCGGGTACGCCCGGACGCCCAACTACGCCCTGGCGGCGATGTTCGGCGCGATCTACATCATCAGCGCCGCGGGCGTGGGCCCGATGCTGCGGCGCGCCGCCCACATGGCGCCCTGGCTCTCGACCCGGGCCCTGCTCGGGGTGTGCGTCGGGGTGATCGCCCTCGTCTGCCTGGCGCCCGGGCTGACCCGGGGCGCGGACGGCGCCCCCCGGGCGTGGTCGCTCTGGCTGCTGCTGGCCAGCTACGCGGGGGCGACGGGTGTCCTCTGGCCCGTGACCGAGTCGTTCGTGTCGGGGGGACGAACGGGCAGGGCCATGCGCTGGGCGAC
>JAJDDH010000200.1 GCA_029260415.1 Phycisphaerales bacterium
ATCGAGCCTGGCCCAGGGGGCGATGCGGGCCTCGTTGAGCTGGGCGAGCAGCCCGGTGAAGTCCTCCCGGGCGGCGCTCCAGGCGCGCTGCGCCACGCTGTCGATCAGCTCCCGGTGGTGCTCGACAAAGACCTGGCGCACGATCTCGTTGGCGCGCTCGCGGTTGTCCTGCGTGTCCAGCTCGACCGCGCCCCGGTCGATGCCCACGGCCCTCTCGATATCGCTGATGAGCGACTCGTCGAACCCCTTGGCCGCCGCGGCGACGAGGAAGTCCGCCCGGCTCATCTTCGCCTGGCGATCGACCAGCGAGAGGAAGTCCGTCGCGCGCTCGTTCATGATCTGGCGCTGCGCCAGCTGCGCGCCCAGCATCTCCCGGTGGTTCACCCCGATGCGCACGTCCGCGGCGCTCACGCCCAGCGAGTCGAGCAGGCCCACCGCGACGCCGATGATGTCCGCGTCCGCCTGGGCGCGCCCCTCGGGCGTGGCGTCGTCGCCGATCACGTCGCAGTTCCACTGCAGGAACTCGCGCAGGCGCCCGCGCTGGGGGCGTTCGGCGCGGAAGTACGGGCCAGCGGTGAACCACTTGCAGGGCTTGTTGAGCTGCTTGGCCCGGGCCGCGTACATGCGGGCGAGGGTGGGCGTGAACTCGGGGCGCAGCGCGAACGGCGCCCGCCCGGTCTGGCGGACCTCCTCGATCTCCTCGGGCGATTTCCCGCTGAACGCCTGGAACAGCTCGCCCAGGATGCCCTCGCCGCTTTTGACGGCGTACAGGTCTGTCGTCTCGAAGGTCGGGCCCTCAATTTCCTCGAATCCGTGGCGGAGTGAGGCATCCGTCCAGGCTTTCTGGATGTATCGGATTCTGGCGGTGTCCTCCGGATAGAGGTCTCGCGTGCCGCGGGGAGCCTTGAGGGGCCTGGAAGGTTGTTTCGTGTCCGGGGGCATTGCCGCTAGCCTATTCGGGTCGGGGACCGCGGGCAGGGCGGACCCGGCGCCGGGAGACCGAACGATGGGGCCGATCCCGATCCGGGCCATCCTGAGCTTCGCGACGCTGGTGGGTGTGGTGACGGCCGGGGCGGTGCTCGTGCTGGGCGCCCCGCCCACGCACGCGGAACGATCACGACAGGCGAGCGAGCAGGCCACCCGGTCGCGCGGGATGGTCCGCGAGATCCGCGACGCGATGGAGCAGGGGCGGCTCCGCGACGCCGAGGCCATCTCGGCGCGCCACACAGACACCTTCCCCGAGGAACCCACGGCCTGGCTCTACTACGCCCTCGTGCGTCAGCGACTGGGCGACCAGACCCAGGCCCGCCAGGGGTGGGACCGCCTGCTCGAGCTCACGGGCCCCAGGCCCGGGCGGTTCGGGATGGGGACCGAGCAGATGTTCATGCAGGCCTGGGCCCACTACGGCGCCGGGCGCAAAGGCGACGCCTTCAGGCTCTGGTGGCAGACCGCCAACTCCACGCGCGGGCGGGCGGTGAGCGGGCAGAGCTTCTACGAGCTCGCGCACGTCATGGCCGAGCTGGGCGAGCACGAGGACGCGATCAGGGCCCTGCATCTGGCCATCGACGGCGGGTTCCAGCAGCTCGTCGTGCTCCGGGTGGACGAGACCATGGACCCGCTGCGGTCCATGCCCGGGTACCAGCGGGCGGTGGACCGGATGGTGCGCCGGAGCATGGGCCCGGAGCCCAGCCACGGGCCCAACCATACGAACAACGGCGAGACCCGCCAGATCCTGAGCCTTGAGCCGCCGTTCGAAGAGCGCCTCCAGCGCTGGATCGAACAGTGGGGCGATCTCTGAGCCTCTGGCCCGGGGCTGGGGCGGTTTCGCCTACAGTGTCTCCCGCCCGCCGGGGACCGTCCCCGGGCGCCTGCGCCCCTCTCTGAGGCCCCCAGACCCCATGCCCACCATCACGATCAACGGGACCGAGTGCGAGTTCACGCCCGGCGAGAAGATCATCGCCATCGCCAACCGCAGCGGCGTGGAGATCCCCCAGTACTGCTACCACCCGGGGCTCTCGATCCCGGCGCAGTGCCGCATCTGCCTGGGCGAGGTCTGGGCCCCCAACCCGCGCAACGAGGGCAAGCTCGAGCCCATGATGGGCGGCAAGCTCCTGCCCACCTGCTCGACCGACGCCTCCGAGGGCATGGTCGTCTACACCGACAGCCCCAAGTCCGTCGCCAACCAGAAGGCGGTGATGGAGTACCTCCTGATCAACCACCCGCTGGACTGCCCCGTCTGCGACCAGGCGGGCGAGTGCACGCTCCAGGACTTCAGCTACAAGTACGGGCGCGGGACCAGCCGCTTCGAGGAGACCAAGGTCAAGCAGCCCAAGAAGGACCTCGGGCCCAACATCTACATCTACTCCGACCGCTGCATCATGTGCACCCGCTGCGTCCGCTTCACCAAGGAGATCCCGGGCACGAGCGAGATCACCATCGACGGGCGCGGCAACAAAAGCCAGATCGATGTCTTCCCGGGCGTCCCCCTCGACAACGAGCTCGCGGGCAACGTCGTGGACCTCTGCCCCGTGGGCGCGCTGCTCGACAAGGACTTCCTGTTCAGCCAGCGCGTCTGGCTGCTCAAGTCCACCGCCGGGATCGACCCGCTGACGCCCTCGGGCGACAACATCTGGGTCGATCACAACGAGGGACGCATCCACCGACTCCGCCCGCGCGAGAACGCGGAGGTCAACGGGTGGTGGATCACCGACGAGGTCCGTTACGGCTGGAAGCACGTCCACAGCGACAACCGCCTGACCCGCCCCTGGCGCCGCCAGTTCGGCACCCTCGTCGAGACCGACTTCGTCAAGGCCTACCGCCAGGCGCTGGACACCATCCGCGAGTCCAAGGACCACGGCGGGCGCCTCGCCCTGCTCGTCAGCCCCATGCTCACCTGCGAGGAGGCCTTCGCCCTGGGCACGCTGGCGCGTGAGCTGGACCCAGAGGCCGTGCTGGGCGTCGGGCCCGTGCCCTACGTGGGCCAGGACAAGACCTTCCCCGCGAGCGCCCAGGCGGGCGACCCCGGAGCGTTCACGATGTACGCCGAGAAGGCCCCCAACGCCCGCGGCGTGCGCCGGGCGCTCGAGGCCGTCGCGAACATCGGCTCCCCCTCGTCCGTCCCGGGCTTTGACGACTTCATCAACCGCGCCATGCGCGCCGAGTTCGCCAGCGTCATCGTCACGGGCTCCTACCCCAGCGACTGGGCGACGGACACCCTGCTCGACGCGCTTTCCGACCCGCACGTGATCATGATCGACTCGCACGCGAGCCGCCTGAGTGACATCGCGGACGTCATCCTGCCCGGCGCGACTTTCGCCGAGAAGGGCGGCACGTTCGAGAACGTGCACGGACTGCTCCAGGCGTTCAACCCGTCGATCCCGGTCGTGCAGTCCGCCAAGACCGAGGGGCAGATCGCCGAGGATCTGCGCGAGCTGGCACGCGGCGGCGAGCTCGACCGCCCCAGCTACAACGTCAACGACTTCATCATCGACGAGGGCCCGGGCCAGGTGCCCGCGGGCGACGGCGGCGTCACCCTCCCCCGAGCCCGCGCCTTCGACGCCGCGACCATCCGTGAGGAGATGGCCCGGGCGAGCGACGCGCTGCGGGCGTTCACGACGGACGTGCGCACGCCGCCGGTCGCGCCCAAGCGCGAGGCGGACATGCAGGTGGTGGCGCTGTAAGGCCTGCATGATGGGCGCCCTCACCCCACGAGATCCGGACTTTGAGTCGGTCGTCCGTGCCAGCTTCGCGCGCCAGAGTTTCATGGCATCGCTCGGCGCCGAGCTCGAGCTCGTTGCCCCGGGGCGTGTCACGATCGCCGTTCGGGTTCGGGATGACCTGCTCCAGCAGCACGGGTTTGTCCACGCCGGGGTGACGGGGGCGATCGCGGATTCTGCGGGCGGGTACGCCGCGCTCACGCTGTGCCCATCGGGAACCGAGGTCCTCAGCGTCGAGTACAAGATGAACCTGCTCGCCCCGGCGCGCAGCGACCGGCTCGTCGCGGAGGGCAGGGTCATCCGCCCGGGCCGCACCATCAGCACAACACAGATCGATGTGTTCGCAGGACATGGCGATGACCGAACCCACATCGCCACCATGCTGCAGACGATCATCGCCAAGACCGGGCGATGATCAACGCGATTCCGTCACGCGCCAGAGCCGGTCCGCCGACGCGTTGAGCGCCTGGCGCAGCTCCCGCTCGGCCGGGCGGTCGTCGCGGATGCTCGCCGAGGTGAGTTCTTCCGCCAGCGAGCACATGATCGCCAGCGTCTCGCGCTGATCGACCAGCCACGCCCCCTCGGGCGGCGGGCCCAGGGCGACCTCCGACAGCACACTGGTCTTCTCGGCGTCGTCGGGCCAGCGCGTGCGCAGGCGGGTGTCGAGGCGTTCGAGCAGGCGGAGCACGCGGTACCGCTCGTCCAGGGTGTTCAGCGCGCGGTCCAGACGGGTCGAGTCGCCCTGCTGTCCGAGGCGGAGGGCCGCGATGACCCGCTGGCCCAGGCCGTCGCCCAGGCGCCTGACCGTCGCCGGGGAGAGCTGCACCGCGGGCCAGCGCTGCACGCGGGCGGCGCCCGATTCGAGCGGGTCGAGCAGGGCCGCGGCTCGCTGCCAGGTCGCGAGTCGTTCGAGGCGCTCGACGCCGGCGCGGGGCTTGCCCGGGTCCGCGTCCTCGTCCGCCCACGCGCTCAGGACCGACACGTACACCCGGGCGCAGGCGGCGCCCAGCGGGTCGCCCTCGGGGTGGGCGCTGGTCAGCGCCGCGGCGCGGGCGAGGTCCTGCGTCATCGCCGCGATGGTCGCCGCGTCCTGGGCGCTGGCGCCCTGCGTGCCCGGCGCCATCGCCAGCACACGGCCGGCGATCGCGGCGCGGTCGCCGTGGGCCTTGGGGGGGGCGCCCGACCCCGCTGGGCCATCATCGAGCAGCGCCGAGAGCGTGAGCAGGTCTCGGGCGAGCTCGGTCGGCGCCGCGCCCGACGCGAGCACAGCCAGCGTTGCAGGATCGGTCAGGGGCGAGTCCACGTCGAGCATCGGCGCCAGGCGGGGGACGATGCCCCGGGCCTCGAGCGTCGCTCCGCGCACGCACGAGCGCCACATCGGACGGAGCTGTCGCAGCAGCTCGGACTCGTCGCGCTGCAGGGCCGCGTCGCCGATGGCCAGGCTCAGCCCGCGCGAGGCCGCCTCGATCGCGTCGAGCGCGGGTGGGCGCTCGAGACGCTGAGCGAGGCGCTCGCGGAGCGCGCGCACGTCGTTGGTCGTCTCGAGCTGGTCGCAGAGCTCGATCAGGCGCCCCAGCCCGGCGTAGCGATCGAGCAGGTCGGCGCCGACGCGGCGCGTGGGCGGGTCGAGCATCCGCTCGCACGCGCGGGCGATCCCCGTCGCGCCCGCAACCCGCGCCCCGGGCGAGACCCACGCGGGGGGGTCGTCCAGCACGGCGCACGCGCGCCGGAACCGGGCGCTGAGCCGGTCGCCCGCGGGGGCGTACAGCGGGCGCTCGCCGGCCTGCTGCACCATCGAGGCCAGACGATCGCACGCCAGGCGAACGCCCGCGTCCTCGGCCAGCGTGGTCACGAGCTCCAGCGATCGCTCCAGGCTCGGGGATGGCCCAGCGTCAGCGCGCGAGTCGCTGAGCCAGCCCTGGGCGGGCGCCGCCCCATCGAATCCCTCGGCCAGGCGCGCCATCGCATCGCGCAGCGACCGGTCGAGATTATCCGTTGAGACCGGGATGTCGTCATGCGCCCGTCGCAGGTCGCCCACGAGCAGCAGGCGATCGACGTCATCGAGGTTCTCGCTCATCGCCAGCGCGTCGAGCTCGCTGAGGCCTCCCGCCATCGTCCGCCCGAGCAGGATCGGGACCGGGCGCCCAGTCCGCAGCAGCGCTCCGACCATCCGGCGCAGCTCGGCGGTCGGGGACCCGCCCACCAGCTCGGGGCGGTCCCGCAGGTCCGCCTGGGCGAGCAGCAGCTCGGCCAGCGCCTGCGCCGCGGGGGTCGAGCCCGACTCGGTCATGTCCGGTCGGTCGAGGTCCAGCAGCTGGGCGCGGGCGTCAGTCGAGGCCAGGGCGATCGTTGGGGCGATCGTCAGGACGAGCGTGAGCCAGCGCGTCGCGGTAGACATGCTCGAGCGACGCGACCATCGCGCTCGCGGAGAACCGCTCGGCGCACTCGTCCCGTCCTTGTTGCGCCAGTCGCGCGCGCTCATCGGGATGCTCCCGGAGTTCACGGATCGCCTCGCCCAGCGCCCGCGTGTCGCCCAGCGCCACGAGTCGCCCGGTGCGTCCGTCGATGCACGCCTCGCGCGTGCCGTCCACATCGTACGCGACGGGCGTCACGCCGCACAGCAGCGCCTGGGGAACCGTCCGCGGTAGCCCCTCGCGGTAGCTCGGGTGCGCCAGCACGTCCATCGCCCGCATCATCGCGGGCACCCGCTCGGGCGGGACGAGCCCGGTGCAGATCACCTGCGATTCCAGGCCCATGGCGCGGACGCGGGCGAGCAGGCGATCGCGCCACCAGCCGTCGCCGACCCAGAGCAGCGTCCAGTCCTTGTGCGCGCGCAGGTCGTCGCCCAGCGCGTCGAGCACGTCGTCGTGCCCCTTGTGCTGGGCGAGGCGGGCGACGGTCCCGACGACGAAGTCGCCCTGCTCGATCCCCAGCTCGGCGCGGACCTCGTCTCTCGACTCCCCCGGGCAGGCGCGGAGGAAGGGCTCGACCTCCATGCCCGAGCGGACGGTGATGTACTGCGCCGGGCGCCCGATCTCGCGATCGAGGAACTGCTGGGTCATCGCGTCGGCGACGCTGACGATGGTGTGGCACCGCCTGGCCGCGAACCGCTCGGCGAGCGTGTAGACCCGGTTCTTGAGGCGGATCCTGGCGCGTGAGAGCGCGCCGCCCCCGACGGGCATGAAGGGTGGGCCGTGGATGGTGTGCAGCACACCCGGGCGCGGGCGTGCCTTCCACGCCGCCCATCGCCCCAGGACGCCCGCCTTGGATGAGTGCGTGTGCACAACATCAGGACGCACCTCGCGCATCAGGCGTTTGAGGTCGTGGTGGAAGCAGAGGTGGTCCTTGACCGGGCTGAGCTGGCGCACCATGTGGGGCAGCTCGTGCAGCGTGATGGGCGATGCGCTCCCGTCGCGCGTTACGCGCTCGTTGAACGCCTCGATGCGGGGCAGCATCGAGCCCTCGGGGCCGAAGATCGGGCCGAACGCCAGGTGGACCTCGTGCCCGAGCATCGCCTGCCCCTCGCACGTGAGGACGGTGTTCTCCTGGGATCCGCCCAGGATGAGGCGGGTGGAGATGTGCAGGACGCGGATGCTCACGCCCCGAGCATACGGCCGCTCACCGGCGCCGGCGGCGCCCCGCGAGTGCCCCGACGGCGCCGATCATCGCAACTGTCCCTGGCGCGGGGATAAGCACAAACTCCACCCTGCGGAACGACGCGACGGCGCTCGACGAGTCGAACGGGTCGGATAGCAGCGCCGCGCTGTGCGCCTCGGCGCGCACCTCGAGCACCCAGACCCCCACCTCGAGCACGCCCGATGACTCGTACGCGCCCGACGACGCGCGCTCGAACCAGGGCGTCGAGGCGCCCTGGGCCCGGAGGGTAACGCTGGCGCGGGCTTCCACGTCACCGATCGCGAACGTGGTCAGCTCCCCCGAGAGGTCGTAGGGCGTGTCCTGGCTGAGCTGGAAGATCAGACGCACGACCGACGAGGAGTCGGTCACGGCGCTGCCCTGCTGGTCGAGCAGGTCCGCCTGCACCTCCGCGGCGCCATCCGCCCCGAAGCGGATGCCCGCCCCATCGTGGAACTGGCTGAACTGGATCGCGCCCGCGATGGCGCTGAACCCGAAGCCCGGGGCGCTGGCCGTGACCGCCTGCTGCTCGGCGAAAAACGCGCCCGACCCGCTCGGCGAGATCACGAACGGCCCGACCGGGGGCCCCTCGCCCTGCGAGTCGGTCGCCTGGGCAAACACCGAGATCGCCCGGTGGTCCTCGAGCAGCACGGGCCCGGCGCACGCGAGGGCGGCGCTGCACCCCGCAACCGCGAGCGCCATCAGGCGTTGTGCGCTCATGCGCGTCGCCGGATCATGAGCAGTGCGCCGGCGGGGCAGGCCCAGCACAGCGCGCCCGGCGCGGGCACGAGCGCGAAGCGGACATCACGGAACAGCCCCCCCGCGTTGGCGTCGCTCAGCCCGGATCCCACCGCCAGCAGCGACGCGTGCGCCTCCATCTCCAGCACCCACGTCCCCGCGTCAAGCTCGCCCGCGGTCGTGAACGCGCCCGCGATGGTCCGCTCGAACAGGGCCTCGGACTCGCCCAGTTCGAACAGCGCGACGCTGGCGCCTGACGCCGCGCTGCCCAGCGCAAACATGCTCAGGATCCCACTGAGCTCGAACTGCGCCGTCGCGTCGAGCTCGAAGACCAGGCGGACAGCGTTGGTTGAGGACGCCTCGATGCGC
>JAJDDH010000201.1 GCA_029260415.1 Phycisphaerales bacterium
GCAGGTTGATGAAGTTGCCCGTGTGCGCCAGCGCGAGCAGCGCCTCGGTGTCGGTCGCGTTGGCCTGGCGGACTCGGAACATGCGCCTCTCCCTGGTCGGTCCCGAAACCTCGATCAGCCGAACGCCTTGGACAGCCCACGCTCCACGCACTCGAACACGCGCGGCCAGTCCTCGAGCTTCATCACGCCCAGCGGGGGCAGCATCCGCAGGTGGAACGGCCCGTGCCCGCAATAGAACAGCACGACGCCCTCGTCGAAGCACGTGCGGCAGGCCTTGGTGACCTTGGCCTTCTCGCCCCCGAACGGGGTCATGCGCATCATGCCGCCGGCGCCGCCCACGATGTCCGTCGCCCCGGGCTTGCCCGGGACCTGCTTCACTTCGGGGAACCAATCGGGATGCCTGGCGGCCAGCGCCCGCACCTGCTCGCGGAACGCGTCGCGGTGCTTGGCGATGATCCCGTCGTCGCCGTAGTAGTCGCCGTCGCGGAGGCGTTCGAGCATGCGGTTGCCCACGTCGAACGCGGAGCCGGTCCCGGTGAAGGTGCCCGAGAGCAGCCCGGGCTTGGGGGCGTACTGCTCGGTGAAGAGCGTGGCGCAGACCTGGGTCATCTTGCCCACGCAGAAGACGTCCACGAGGTCGCCCACCTCGAGCGCCTCGTATGCGAACATCCGCTCGGTGCGCCCGAAGGTCTGGATCTCGTCGTCCCAGACCGCGATCGAGTTGGCCTTGCAGCACTCCATGAGCGCCCGGAAGTAGTCCTTCTTGGCGGTGTTGAACCCGCCCTCGCCCTGGATCAGCTCGAAGATGAAGCACGCGTGCTGGAGCGGGTAGCG
The DNA here is from genome assembly GCA_029260415.1 of Phycisphaerales bacterium. Taxonomy (GTDB): domain Bacteria; phylum Planctomycetota; class Phycisphaerae; order Phycisphaerales; family UBA1924; genus JAJRXR01. The sequence continues at coordinate 835 of JAJDDH010000201.1, forward strand.
GTCGATGTACTGCTGGAGCGTGCGGACCGCCCCGTCGATGTACGCGCCGATGCCCACCGCCTCGGCCTCGATCTCGTCGAAGAAGGGCATGTAGTCCACCTGCGTCGAGAGCGGGATACCGACCCGAGCCCCCGCGGAGTCACCGATCTGAGCCATGGTCACGGTCCGACCCATGAAGCAGTCCTCGAACGCGATGACCCGGCTGGCGGGGGCGTGCTTCTGGTAGCACACCTTGAGCGCGTTCTCGTTGGCCAGCGCGCCCGTGGGCGAGATGAACGCCTGCGACAGGTTGCTGTGGCGCCCGGCCAACTCCAGCAGCGTCTCGGAGAACTGGTACGGGCCCCAGTTGGACTGCAGGTTGCCGTGGTTGGTCACGTCGCCCAGGCCCGCGCCCAGCGAGGTTCGGACCAGGTCCGGATCGCTGTGCCCGAAGAAGTTCACCCCGATGCCGCAGATCATGTCCCACTTGACCGACCCGTCCATCAGCTCGACGAGCGCCCCGTTGCCGGCTCCCGATCCGATGTACGGGTACAGCAGCCCGCGACCGCGCGTAGCGCCCGCCCGCTTGAGGAAGGCGTCGTAGCTCTCGCTGAGCCCGTCGATGGGGCCGCGCACGTCGGTGATCTGCGCGCTCTTGGCCCGCACCTCGCCAGCGATCGCGTCGAGGGCCTGGTTGACGACCGGGCTCTGGCTGAGCTGCTGGCCGACGGACATCGCGTTAGTGGTCGTGGTCATGGGGTCTCCGTTCCAGTCAGTCGGCGCCGCGCTCACAGAGGCGGGCGATAAGCAGGGCGAGCAGCTGACATCGCTCGACCAGGCTCGGGAGTTCGATCCATTCATCGGGCGTGTGCAGCCCGCCGCCCCGGACGCCCAGCGTGTCGATCGTGGGCAGCCCGGCGCTCTGCATGATATTGCCGTCGCAGACCCCGCCCGTGCTGGCAAACGGCAGCGACTGGCCCAGGTCCTCCGCGACGCCCCGGGCCGCGAGGGCCAGACGCTCGGTCGCGGGGATCAGCGGCTTCGCGGGGCGGTTGAAGCAGGTGTGCACGATCGCGCGGGGCATCGCGTCGGGGGATGTTGCCAGGGCAGTGAGCATCGAGGCGATCTCATCGGCCGCTTCCGGGGTCGGGAAGCGTGCGTTGCCCCAGGCGCGGGCACGATCGGGCACCGCGTTGGTCGCGACCCCACCCTCGAGGGGTCCGATACTCAGGATCCGCCCCTTCTCGGGCTCGGGCATGGCGCTCACGGCCGTGATCCGCTCGCCCAGGGCCGTCACCGCGGACACGCCCTCGGTGAACGACCGCCCCACGTGCGCCGCCCGACCGCGGCACTCGATCATGAACTGCCCCGAGCCCGACCGCTCCACCGCCAACTCGCCCCCCGCCATCGCGGGCTCGAGCGCCAGCCCGAGGTCGTAGCGGGCGCTCTCGTCGGCGATCGCTTTGGCCGAGTGGAAGCTGCCCGTCTCCTCGTCGGAGTTCAACAGGAACCCCCACGAGACGGGCACGCCGATCTCGTGCAGGGTCTCGAGGGCCGCCATCGCGATGACGAGCCCGCCCTTCATGTCCACGCAACCAGGGCCGGTCGCGGTGGCGCCGTCGGGGGCGATGCTCAGCTCGCGGAACGGGCTGTTGGGATCATGGACCGTGTCCAGGTGCCCGGTGATGAGGACGGTCCTGGTTGTGTCGCCCGGGCGCCGGCAGATCGCCGTGGGCGGGATGCTCGTCCCGGCGCCGCCGGGCAGCCAATCGGGCTTGGGATCGCCCGGGACCAGCTCGGTCTTGGCGCCCAGCGCTTCGAGGCGGGCGACAAACCGCGCCCGGGTCTCGTCGAGGGCGGGCGTGTTGAACCCGCCGGTGGGCGTTTCCACATGGAGACGAAGGTCATCGAGCAGCGCCGAGCGCTTTGCCTCGATCGCCTCGCACAGCCTGGTCTCGGTCGGGGTCAGCGCCACGGGCGACTGTAGGCTCTCGCCCCGTCTGACCCGCCCCTGTGGCCCCTAGCTCAGTCCAGGCGCCCCATGCTCTTCAGCGTCCGGAGCTGCGTCGTCGCGACTGCAAACGTGACCCAGCGTCCGTCGTCGCCCATCGACTCGGCGCTGAAGGCCGGGGGCAGTTCGCCCGTCAGGAACCGCTCCCAGTTCATGTTCACCGCGTACCGCCTGGGCTCGCTCAGGCGCCCGCGCGAGACCAGGGCGCTCATCCGCTGATGCCCCAAGGCGATCGCGGCGTTGACGCCGATGACGCCCTCGTCGTCGAGCGTCCGGGCAAGCTGGCCAGCGCTGGCCTCGAGCAGATTCCCGACCGACGCGCCAAGATCATGGCGCGAGATGTAGACGATCTCCCGCGCCTGCAGGGCGGTGGTCACGAGCCCCGTGGTCCTGCTCCAGCCCAGGCGCTCCCGTTCGTCGATCGAAGGGAACGCGGGCTCGCTCACGAAATCACGCCCAAGCACGAGACGCACCCGCCTCAGCCCGGACAGCACCGCGTACCCGGTCTCGTCCTCCGATCCCGTGTTCCACCGGACCACGAGCACGTTCTCGCCCGAGAGCAGCTCCGTCAGCTCGCGCTCGATCTCGTCCGCGTGCCCCCGCGCCCGGCGCTGGAGTTCGCGGGCGCCCTCGGCCGACTCCATCGCCATCGCGTGCCGGTGTTGCAGCAGCGACCCCAGCGTGTCCGCCCCGAGCTGATCGTGCTCGGCGTGCATCCCTCCGCGGACCAGTTCGGTCAGCTCGTCCATCCGCTGGTTGGCGTTGGACTCGGCGATCCGCTGGTCGATCTCGCGCGTGACGATGTGCAGCGTCGTGTTGTGCAGATCATCGATCAGGGTCTGGACCCATTTCAGATCGACGCGCTGCCTCGGCTCGAACTCCTCGACCCGCCAGAACGACCGATCAGCGCCGAACTCCACGGCGTACATCGGGGACACCCCGTCCCCCCCAGCGTGCATCACTGTTGCGCCCGCGTCCAGGCCCAGCGAACTCAGGTCCAGCATCCCTTGCTGCTTCGGGCCCCAGCCAACGCTCTGGCGCGCCCAGGCGCCCGTCATGGGCGCATCGGTTGTTGCGTACCGGTTTGCGCAGCCGAGGAACGTGAGCGAGAGGGCGGCGAGAGCGCCGGAGGTGAGTCTGAGATGCATCCGATGTCTCCGTGAGGCGGGAGGAACAGTCTCGACCCATGTATCGCCGCGAGGGGCCTGCCATCGCAACACCAATCGCCGCAAGCGAGCATCCGGGACGACCGGAGCTTCCCCATCCGCACCGAGGGCGCAGATCCTGCGCCTCACCGCATCGGCGTTCACTTTCAGGCCTGGGCGAAGACAGTCAGGTCGAGCGCGACGAAACACGCGCCCAGGACCAGGCACGCCAGGCACCACAGCTTGACCCATCCCGCGAGGCGGTCCACACCCAGTGTTCCCGCGGGCTGACCGACGAGCGCTTTGATCCGCCGCTGGCGCGTCCGGATCGACCCGTGCCGCCATGTGAATCGGTTCGGGTCGATCGCGTTGAGCCGGGCGACGCGTCGCAGCGCGCCCGACATGGCCTCCGCGGCTTCGGGTGTGATCTCGACGTCCTTGGCGCCCGGGCGCATCCCGCTCAGGTGCTGCACGGCGAACGCGTCGGCCTGCCACTCAAACCTCCGGCTCACGTACCCCATCGCCACCAGCACGCCAAGCAGCGTCAGCCCGAGCACGATCACCCCCGCGCCCTCGCCCGACAGCGGCACACCCCCGTGAATGAGCTCGAGCAGCACGTTCATGCCCCAGCCCAGGGGCGTGCCCAGCACCATCACCGTGCCCAGCACGGACAGCGCCAGCCACAGCATGTGCCGCCGACGCACGTGCCCGACCTCGTGCGCCGCCACGGCCTCGACCTGCTCGGGCTCGAGCAGCTCCAGCAGCGCGTCGGTGATCACGACGTACCGCAGGCGCGGCAGCATCCCGATCACC
>JAJDDH010000202.1 GCA_029260415.1 Phycisphaerales bacterium
GCGCCCCCACCCCCCCCGCACCCGCCCACGACCCCCGGCCAGACGCCGAGAACCACGCAGCCATGCCCGCCACCTCCGCCATCCCCGACACCCACGACCACCTCCCCACGGGCGAGCACCTCTTACGCGTCGAGCTGCCCTACGCCGACGTCATCGTCGGCCTGGCCTGCTCCCCCCTGCGCGAGGGCTCCGAGGACGTCGCGCTGGTGATCCCCATCGGCGCGCGCGCCGCGCTGTTGGCTATCGCTGACGGCGCCGGCGGGCACGACAACGGCGCCCACGCCGCCACGCTCACCCTTACCGCGCTCCGCGACAGCGCCCAGCACCTCGACCTCGCCCCGGGCGAGACCGCCCGCCCGACCATCGTCAGCGCCATCGAACAGGCCAACCACGCGCTGGTCGAAGGCGAGGCCGACTCCGCCTGCACGCTCGTCATCGTGGAGATCAACGACAGCGTCGTGAGCGCGTACCACGCGGGCGACGCCCAGGCGATGATCACCGGCCAGCGCGGGCGCCTCAAGCACGTCACCACCGCCCACTCGCCCGTGCACGCGCTGCACGAGTCGGGCCAGATCGACGAGCACGCTGCGCTGACGCACGAGGACCGGCACCTGGTGTCGAACCTGGTGGGTGACCCGGAGATGCACATCGAGGTGGGCGCGGGCATCCGCATGGCCAGGCGCGACACGCTGGTGCTGGCGTCGGACGGGCTGTTCGACAACTTCACGATCGAGGAGATCAGCGACCGCATCCGCATCGGCGCGATCGATCGTGTGGGCGAGGGCCTGATGCGTCAGACGCGCGAGCGGATGGTCGAGCCCGAGCCCGGGCGACCGTCCAAGGCGGACGACCTGAGCTTCGTGCTCTACCGCCCGTCCCACTCGAAGCGTTCGAGGTGACGGCGGAGCTTGTCGGCGGTGGGGTAGCGTTCCAGGATGAGCCCGCGGCGCAGGCCCCTGCAGATGTCCTTGACCCACTGCGGCTGCGATGGGTAGCGCTTCTTGCCCCCGAGTGATTCGTAGAACAGCCTGACGAGATCGACGACGTCGGTGCGCCTTCCGTCGCGGACGCCCTTGGCGGTGGCGAGCATGTCGACCATGTGGACCTCGAAGCGGACGCCGCGCCGGGTGACGAGTACGTTGCCCTCGTGCAGGTCGCCGTGGTACTCGCCGGCGGTGTGGATCTCGTCGACGGCGATCGCGAGCGTGTGCAGGAGGGACGCGGCCTCAAAGGGGTGGAAGCGGTTGCCCGGCTGGAGCTTGATCAGGTCCTCGAGGGGGCGCCCGTGGACGAGCTGGCTCACCAACCCGGTGATCTTCTGGCCCTTGAACTGGAAGCGTTCGGTGTGGTGGTAGCGGATGACCGAGCGGCAGTCGGAGAGGCGGTCGAGCTTGAGGGCGTAGGTGCGGAGCGCCTGGTCGTTCTCGTTGCGCTTGGGGTAGAAGAGCTTGACGGCGCGGTGGATGCCCGTGCCCGACTCGATGACGCGGTAGACCTCGCCCTCCCAGCCCGCGCCCAGCTTGTCCTCGACGGTGTACTTGCCCGCGATGCGCCGCCCCGCGGGCAGGTCGAAGCTGTCGATGGTGTTGGGGCTGGTGGGCATGGGGCGGGATCGTACGCGCCGATCCGGTATGCTCACGAGATGGCACTCGAGATGACGGACCGATGCGAGACGTGCGGCGACCCCCTCACCTGGGCGGGGGAGGCGTACATCTGCTCGCACGAGTGCACGTTCTGCCCGGCGTGCACCGGGGCGACAGAGCGGGTGTGCCCGAACTGCGGGGGGGAGCTGGTTCGTCGCCCCAGGCGCGAGCCGGCGGATTCCGGGGCCTGACTCCGTCCGGCTTCGGCCTGGCGGGTGTGTCGGTCCGCGCTCAGCCCTTGTTGCGGTGGCGGCGGGCGAGCCCGAGCGTCCCGAGCCCGAGCAGGGCGAGCCCGGTCGGGGCGGGGATGGGCGTGGCCTGCAGGTCGTCGAACCAGAGGAAGCCGTCGATGATGCCGTTGCCCGTCACACGGATTGAGGCGATCCCGGTGTCCGACTCCCAGCCGTTCCAGGTCCAGTCTTGGAGATCGGCGTCGGTGTCGGCGATGGCGGAGCCGATGAGGGCGCCGCTGGTGTCGAAGAACTCGACGAGCGCATCGTCCCCGCCCGAGTTGTTCTCAAAGTACGCGCCGAAGCGTTCGAGCGGTGTGTCGAAGACGAAGGTCGCCGGGCCGGTGGTGAACCCGAGGATGTGCCCACCGGTGCGTGGTGTGACGAGGTCGCCCGAGAAGTTGTCGCGCAGGAGGTAGTGGATGGAGGTGGTGACGCCGTCAAAGCTGTTGAGCGAGCCGGCGCCTTCGAAGATGTCGAACGAGGGCACGATGGCCGTGCTCGGGTAGCTGAGGTTGTCGGAGAGTTCGCCCGTGAACGGGTCGATCGCGGTGATGCCGGCGCTGGCGAGGGGCGCGGCGAGAAGAACGATAGCGGCGTTCCATGCGATTCTCATGGCAGACTCCTTTGTGATGTTTCCCGGGCGGGGTGGTGGGGGGAGATCCTGCTGCCGACGTCGGGGTTCGATCGTTCGTGCGATCGTGACGTCATTGGCGCCCGGTGCGGGATCCTGCGCGCAGGATATTGAAAGTATGCCGGCGGCACAAGAGGTTTCTTGTAGTGCCGGCTCTTAGGCAGGACCGGGCTCGGTTGAGCGGGTGGATACGCTTCTCGCATGAGCACAACCAACACGGACGCGGCCTCGGGCGTGGTGATCGACCTGGGGCG
>JAJDDH010000203.1 GCA_029260415.1 Phycisphaerales bacterium
CGTCGGGCATGAGCACGCCTTCGAGGTTGCCCGCATCCCGATCCGCGACCTCGACGACGCGGGCCTCGAGACGCTCAGCCGTGACGGGCACCTGTTCCTCTCGCTCGACGAGATGCGCGCCATCCGCGACGAGTATCGAACACTCGAGCGAGAGCCCACCGACATCGAGCTCGAGACCCTCGCCCAGACCTGGTCCGAGCACTGCGTCCACAAAACGCTCAAGAGCACCATCCGCTACACGGGCGCCCAGGACGACATCATCGACTGGTCCGCGCGCCCGGGGCACGAGATCAACGCGGATGGTTCGGTCACGATCCACAACCTGCTCAAGTCCACCGTTGCCGCCGCGACCCACGAGCTGATCAGCGAGGGCGTGGACTGGACCCTCTCGGTCTTCGTCGATAACGCGGGCATCATCGAGTTCGACGACGACACCGCCGTCTGCGTCAAGGTCGAGACGCACAACCACCCGAGCGCCATCGAGCCCTACGGCGGCGCCGCAACGGGCATCGGCGGCTGCATCCGCGACATCATCGGCACCGGCATGGCCGCCAAGCCCATCGCCAGCACCGACGTCTTCTGCGTCGCCCAGCCCAGCCTCGACGCCGTCCCCGCAGGCTGCCTCCACCCCAAGCGCATCCTCACCGAGGTCGTCGCGGGCGTCCGCGACTACGGCAACCGCATGGGCATCCCCACCGTCAACGGCAGCGTCTGGTTCGACGACCGCTACGTCGGCAACCCCCTCGTCTTCTGCGGCTGCGTGGGCCTCATGCCCCGAGGCAAGGACGACGCCTTCATCTCGGGCGACGCCCAGCCGGGCGACCGCATCATCGCCCTGGGCGGGCGCACCGGGCGCGACGGCATCCACGGCGCCACCTTCTCCAGCGCCGAGCTCACCGACACCCACGCCGACGAGTTCAGCCACGCCGTCCAGATCGGCAACGCCATCGAAGAGAAACGCGTCCTCGACGCCATCCTCCGCGCCCGCGACTTCGAGGGCGGACCCCTCTTCACCGCGATCACCGACTGCGGCGCCGGGGGGTTCAGCTCCGCCGTGGGCGAGATGGGCGAGAAAATCGGCGCCAGCGTCAACCTCGAACGCGCCCCGCTCAAGTACGACGGACTCACCTACGACGAGATCTGGATCAGCGAGGCCCAGGAACGCATGGTCCTGAGCGTCCCCGCCGACCGCGTCGAGGCGCTCCAGCGGATCTGCGACGAGGAGCACGTCGAGCTGGCCGACCTGGGCCACTTCGGGACCAACGGCAGCGTGCTGATCCTCAACTTCCACGAGCACGAGGTCGGTCGCCTGCCCATGGCCTTCCTCCACGACGGCATCCCGACACCAACGCGCGAGGCCGTCTGGTCCGTTTCCCCCTCAGGCGACAACGCCGGGCTGCGGGAATCTCAGAGCGATTCCCATCCCGCCCCGCTCGAAGCCCTCACCGCCCTTCTGGCCCACCCCAACATCGCCAGCAAGCACTGGATCGTCCGCCAGTACGACCACGAGGTGCAGGGCGCCACCGCCATCCGCCCGCTCGTGGGCCCCCTCGGTCGAGGCCCGGGCGACGCCTCCGTCGTCGAGCCCCGCCCCGGGACCGGGCGCGGACTCGCCATTGCCTGCGGCCTCTCCACCGGAATCGGCGACCCCGACAGCGAAGGCGATCCGTACCTCATGGCCATCGCCGCCATCGACGAGTGCGTCCGCAACCTCGTCTGCGTGGGCGCCGACCCGGACCGCACCGCCATCCTCGACAACTTCTGCTGGCCCAGCTGCAAGCGACCGGACAACCTCGCCACCCTCGTCCGCGCCGCCGAGGGCTGCTACGACGCCGCCAAGGCCTACCGAACCCCGTTCGTCTCGGGCAAGGATTCGCTCAACAACCAGTTCACCATCCCGGGCGAAGGTGGGGCCGACGGACGCACCATCCAAATCCCCCCCACCCTGCTCATCAGCGGCATCGCCATCGTCCACGACGTGAACCGCTGCGTCACCATGGACATGAAGCACGACGACAGCGAGCTGTACATCGTTGAGCCTTGGAAGGGCGACAGCGCCCTCAACCCCATGCGCCTGGGCGGCTCGCACAACCAGCGCCTCTTCGTGCTACCCGCCGACGCGACCCCCGACGACGCCAACGACTTCAACCCGTCCCAGATCCCCCCGGTCGATCTGGCCCAGTGCCCCCAGACCGCCCGCGCCGTGGCGCAGGCCATCGCCCGGGGCCTCGTCGCCTCGTGCCACGACAGCTCCGACGGCGGCCCCCTCGTCGCCCTCGCCGAGATGCTCATCGCCGGCTCGAGCGAACCCGCCCCCATCGGCGCCTGGTACGCCAACCGGGCCGCCACGGCGCGACTGTTCTCCGAGCGCCCGGGCTGCTACCTGCTCGAGGTCCGCCCGCAGCACGCGCAGGCGTTCCGATCGCTCATGACCGAGCTGGGCACGGGCTGGACGTGGGTCGGGCAGACGAACGCGACCGGGCGCCTGGAACTCCGCGGCGCCTCGGACGAGTCGATCAAAGTGGAAGTGCTCGCCAGCGCCTGGCGGACCCCGCTGGACTGGTAGCCCCGCTCAGGCCGCCTGCGTGTCCTGCTCGCGAGCGGTGGTGAGCAGGCGGTCCACCCACTTGGGCAGCTCGGAGCACATGTCCGTCTTGCGCACAAACGCCGTCGCGCCCGCCTGCTTGCAGACCTCAAGGTCCTCCGCCTCGGTCGACGCGGTCATGATGACAAACGGCGCCTCGCGCATCACCGACGACGCCCGGGTCGCGCGGAGCAGCTCAAGACCCGTCTTGCCGGGCAGCCCGAGATCCGCAACGATCAGGTCTGGCGCCGGCGCCTCCCCCGCGTCGATCATCTCCAGCCGCTTGGCCGCGCGGGAACCGGTGGACAGCCACTCCACCCTGGCCCGCCCGTTGCGCCCGAGCACGGTCTTGAGAAGGGTCGCCGCCAGCGCGTCGTCCTCGATCAGCAGGATCACCATCCCGTCGCCCGCGGCCGCGGCGCCGCTCGAACCCTCGACCGAACCCTCCCGCTGCGCCCGCCCCCCGCTGGATCGCTCGGCAAGCCCGTCCACGTCCCGCAGACGACCGAAGACCTTGACCCGGTTCCGCCCCGCCTTCTTGGCCGCGTACACCGCCCCGTCGGCCTCGAGCACCAGCTTCTCCGCCGAGCGCACCCGCGCCCGGTCCGCCGAGTCCATCGCCGACACGCCCACGCTGACCGTCACCGCCAGCTCGTCGGGCGCGTCCTCGACACCCGACAGATCGAACGCCGACGCCTCGATCGCGCCCCTGATCTGTTCCCCGATCTCGGCGCCCCCGTCCGTGTCGACCCCGGGCAGCACGACCGCGAACTCCTCGCCGCCGTACCGGCACGCCGTCCCGTTCTCGCCCACCGTCTCCCGCACCCGGCGCGCCAGCTCAACGAGCACCGCGTCGCCCGCGGCATGCCCGTGCGTGTCGTTCACGTTCTTGAACTTGTCCGCGTCCATGAAGATCACGCACAGGTCGCCGTCCTCCGCGCTCGCCTGCCCGTACGCGTCGCCCAGCACCCGGTCGAACTCGGCGCGGTTCGAGATCCCCGTGAGCCCGTCGGTGGAGGCCTTCTGCGCCATCTGATCGGCCTGCCGCTGCGTCTCCATCTGCAGCTCGAACGACTGATCGCTCGCCTGACTCATGATCTGCTTGATATTGGGCTCGTCGCCCACATCCACGTTGAACAGCTTGGCCAGCGTCATCGTCCCCGCGGAAATCGACTCGAGCACGGGCTCGATGTCGCCCCGGTAGCCGAACCACTTGCTCGCCATGTCGCCCAGCTCGCGCGCCTTGACCTTCGATCCGTTGTTGGCCAGCGCCTCGCTCGCGATGCACCCCAGCGCCACAACGCGGGCCAACGCGCACTCGCGACCCACCGCCTTGTCACCGTCGTGATGGAGCGCGATCGCGTTCGCGATCTCCGCCGGAAGGCTCCACTTGTCCGCCAGCGCCCTCCCCGCTTCCGCGTGAGTAAGGCCCAGCCGCTGCTTCTCGATCAGACAGAGGTTGCTCCGCCTGGGCCCCGCTTCACTGAGCACATCCTCATACCGCTCTTCCAGCGACACGAACATCGCAAGCATGCCCACGTCCCGGAACAGCCCGCCCGTGAACGCGTCGTCGGGCTCCGCGGCGCCCGTCAGAATCGCCAGCTCTCGCGCCGCCACCGCCCCGTGCAGCGAGGCGCGCCAGTGCGTCGACAGATCGAACACCGAGTCGGTGCCCACCGCATTGGTCGTCTCAACCAGACTGAACCCCAGCACGAGCGATTTCACCGTGTTCAGCCCGAGGTACATCAGCGCCCGGTCGATCGAGCCGCAGGGCTTGGACAGCCCGTAATAGCTCGAGTTGACCGTCTTGAGCACCTTCGCCGCCAGCCCCAGGTCCTGACGCACCAGCGCCGAGATGTCACCGACCTTCGCGTCCGGGTCCCGCGTCAGCTCCAGCAGCTGCACCGCGACCGAGGGCAGCGTCGGGAGAGACGGACAGTCCAGAACTTCTTCGAGTACGTTGCTTGCCATATGCCCTGCCGCTCCCCAACGCCCCGTAGACGGACGCTCATGATCCGATGAATGCCCTGTGGGGTACTCGCCCGCATCCCCTATCGGGACGCCCCGGGCACAACTGGAGCGGTGAAACCCCTCGGTTTACGGGCGATCCAGCACAAACAGAACGAAGTGGGCCCGAATCTGCGACTATGCACAAGGCAACCGCTTGCCTTACCGGAGATTGAACTCTTTGAGCTTCCGGTAAAGCGTCCGCTCCCCGATCCCCAGCAGCTTCGCGGCCTGCTCGCGGTTGCCCCCCGTCAGCCGCAGCGTCTCCCGGATCGCCCGCTTCTCGAGCTGCTCCAGGCTCGCCCCCGCGAGCGACCCCCCCCCAGGTTCGGGGGTCTCGTCCTGATCGGCACGGATCTGCTCGGGGATGTGCTCCACGCCCAGCACGGGCAGCGCCTCCCCCCCGCTCTCGCCCGAGGCCGTCACCACCATGTTCTGCACGATGTTCAGCAGCTGACGCACGTTACCGGGCCAGGCGAAGCTCGTCAGACGCATCAGCGCCGCGTCCGTCACCCCGGGGACCGGGCGCCCCGGCGCGACCTCCTCGCTGTACCTCGCGATCGCGTGCCGCACGATCCTCGGGATGTCGTCGCGCCGGTCCCGCAAGGGCGGCAGATGGATATGGCTCGCGTTGATCCGGAAAAACAGATCCTCGCGGAACGTCCCCTCCCCCACCATCGCCTTCAGGTCCCGGTTGGTCGCGCTGACAAACCGCACATCCGTCTTCCGCTGCTCGTTGGACCCGAGCCTCACCAGCTCGCCCGACTCGAGCACGCGCAGCAGCTTGGCCTGCATCGTCAGGGGCATGTCCCCGATCTCGTCGAGGAACAGCGTCCCGCCGTTGGCGTACTCGAACACGCCCTCCCGGTCCTTGTCCGCGCCCGTGAACGCGCCGCGCACGTGCCCGAAGAGCTGATCTTCAAGCAAGCTCTCGCTCTGCCCGGCGCAGTTGAACGCGACAAACCGCTTGCCCGCCCGGGGCGATGCCTTGTGCAGCGCCTCAGCGATCAGCTCCTTGCCCGTCCCGCTCTCACCCGTGATCAGCACGCTGATCGTGCTGGGCGCCACCGTCGTCACCGCCTTGAGGATCTTGCGCATCGGCTCCGAGCCCGCCACGATCCCCTCGAACCCGTCGTGCTGGATCAGCTCGCTCATCCCGCCCGACTCGTGGCGCAGCGTCACCGCCTCCGCGGCCCGGTTCACGAGCGAGCGGAACAGCTCCAGGTCCAATGGCTTCTCGATGAAGTCGAACGCCCCGTGCTTGAACGCCGCCCGCGCCGTGGGCACGTCCCCGTGCGCCGTCACCATGATCGCCTCGGCCTCGGGCTGCAGCCGCTGCGCCGCCTCGAGCACCCGCATCCCCGCGTCAGACCCGTCCCCCGCCGTCCCCTCCTGCCCCGCGGACCCGGGCATCCGCAGGTCCGTCACAATCACGTCGAACGACCCGCCCCGCAGCTCCTCCATCGCGCTCTCGACCGAGCCGACGATGGTGCACACGTGCCCCGGGCGGCGCAAGGCGTCAGCCATCACGTCCGCGTGCTCCGCCTCGTCCTCGACGATCAGCACCTGGGCGCCGATCGGTTTGCTCAACTTCGTGCTGCTCATGAGGCCTGAGTCTATCCGCCCGCCCCCAAACCCGAGCCGCCCGCGGGCGCCAGATCGCGGGCGACGGCGCACAGCGCGATCGCCAGCGCATCCGCGACATCCGCGGGCCTGGGCGCCTCCGCCAGCCCGAACACGCGCCGGACCCCCTCCTGCATCTGTGCTTTGGTCGCGCGCCCCGAGCCGGTCAGCGACTTCTTCACCGCCGCGGGCTTGAGCTCGATCAGCCCCAGCCCCGCGCGCCGGATGGTCAGCAGCATCACCCCGCGGGCGTGGGCCATCTTCACCGCCGTGTTCACGTGGTCGCTGTGCACGAACAGCCCCTCAACCGCGACCGCCTCGGGCCTCACCCGCTCGAGCAGGTCAATCAGGTCGCGCTCGAGCTCCAGCAAGCGGCGCGGGATCGACACCGAGGGATCGTCCGCGTCCGACGCGTCGAGCCGGATCACGCCCGCCTCGACGATCGTGGGCGCCATCAGCGTGCCCTCGATGCAGGCGTAGCCCGTTATCCGAAGCCCTGGATCGATGCCGAGGATGCGCACGCGACGAGTCTACCGGTCTGCGCGCGGGTAGTGCTGGGCGTGGTGCAGAATCGTCTTGGCGATGATGTCGCACTCCAGGTTCACACTGTCGCCCTCGCCCAGCCCGCCCAGCGTGGTCAGCTCCAGCGTCGTGGGGATCAGCGTCACCTCGAACCACCACTCGCCCGGGCTCAGCGCCGCGACCGTCAGCGAGACGCCCTCGACGCACACCGAGCCCTTGGGCGTGATGAACTCCATCAGCGCCGCCGCCCCGATCCGAACCCGGTACTCCCCATCCCGCTGAACGCTCATCACCCGCCCCACCCCGTCCACGTGCCCCTGGACGATGTGCCCGCCCAGCAGCGTCGTGGGCGTC
>JAJDDH010000204.1 GCA_029260415.1 Phycisphaerales bacterium
CACCGCGATCGATATCGACGCGCCCCAGCCCCCGTCCTCTCGCTCGAACGTCACCTCGATAGGCAGCGCCGTCCCGGGCAGCGTGATCTCCCCCTCCCACACGCCCGAGATGTCCACCTCCTGCGCGATCGCTACAGGCGACAGCGAGACCACCAGGGCGAGCACCGCCACGATCCAACCAGCGCGCATCTGCATCCAAGACCCTCCGGGACGCCCCGGAACCGGGGCGTCGTGTACAGTTGTACCGAAACCCGCGGGCGCCGTTTCGCGATCCACCGCCCGCCCGCCAGAACAACGCAAAGGCCCATGACCGTGCGGACCGTCCTGTTCATCGCCTGCGTCTACGCCGTGATGAGCCTCGTTACCGTCGCGGCCTTCGCACACGACAAGCGCGCCGCCAAACGCGGGCGCCGACGCACCCCCGAACGCACCCTCCACGCCCTCGAGCTCGCCTGCGGCTGGCCCGGCGCGGTCCTCGCCATGCGCCTGCTCCGACACAAGTCCAGCAAACGCCCCTACCGGACCGTCCTCTGGATCATCATCGCGACCCACTTCGCCCTCTGGGGCGCCCTGGCCTGGATCTGGATCAACTAGTCCCGATCACGGCAACCGCTGCCCGTCCGCCCCCAACCGCACCGCCCGCGCCGGCGCCGCCCCCGTCGTCTCATGGATCGCGATCGTCGCGCGCTGCGAGAGCCGCAAGGGCGCCGTCTCACGCCCGGTCAGCGTGTCGATCAGCCAGCGCGCCGCGTTCCGCCCCAGCGCCGCCCCGTCCTGGCACACCGCCGTGTACACCGGGTGGGTGATAAACCGGGTCTGCCCGTCGTCCACGCCCGCGATCGACAGCTCCTCGGGCGACCGGATCCCCAGCGCCAGACACCGCTGCAGCGCCCCCAGCGTCGAGAGCGGGTCCGTCAGGAACACCGCCGTGGGCGGGTCCTCCATCCGCAGCAGGCGGTCGATCGCCCGCGCCCCGACCTTCGGGCTGCCCAGCTCCGACGCCTGCACCACCAGGTCCGGGTCCAGCTTCAGCCCGTGGCGCGCGTGCGCCTCCAGGTACGCCTCGTGCCGCTCACGCATGTCGTGGTCCACCACCCCGTGGATGCTCAGCCCGATCCGCGTGTGCCCCTGCCCCACGAAGTGATCCATCAGCATCCCGACATGCCCCCGCATGTCCGTGCACGCGAAGTTGATCCCGGGGTCCTCCGACCGGTTCCCCAGCATCACGCTCGGGATCCCCTCGCTGGCGATCTGCACCGCCGTCACAGGCGTCGGCTGGATCGACCGCACGATCACCCCGGGCACGTTCCGGTACCGCAAGAACTGTCGGTACGACTCCCCCTCGCTCCGGCGCTGCGACGCGCTCAGCAGCGTCAGGTCCCACCCCCGCGCCTCGGTCGCCTCCCGGATCCCGTTGAGCACCTCCGTGTCGAACGCCCCCCAGTGCGCCCGGATCTGCTCCCCGCCGTACAGCAGCCCGATCACCCGGCGCTGTCGCTCAGCGATGTGCCGCTCGTACCCCATCTCGTCCGCGACCCGCTGCACCCGCAACCGCGTCTCGTCGCTGACCCCGTCGAGCCCGTTGAGGGCGCGCGACACCGTCGCTATCGACAGCCCCAGCTGGTTGGCGATCTCCCGGATCGACGCCTGTTCTTTGCCGCGTGCCACGTCCGGAGGCCCCATTCCCGCGAATAAACCACTTTCGCGTCGAGCGGGGCGCCCCGCTCCGCGTGCTCCGCGCGGATGCGGACGATAGGCCATCCCCGTCCACCCCGGGGCGCCAATCCAAGATCGAACGAGCTTCTAAAGCGCCTTCCGGGGAGGCAACGCCACGTTCGCCAGCAGCGTCCCCGTCACCAGGGCCGCCGCAACCAGGATCATCTCGACCGCCAGCGCCACGCCCCCCAGCGCGTCGTGACCCGAGAACGCCGCCATGCTCCGGAACCCGATCGCCCCGGGCACCAGCATCAGCACCCCGGGCGCCGACGCCACCACCGCCGGGCGGTTCAGCACCCGCGCGTACCCGTTGCTCACCACGCTCAGCAGCAACGCCCCCACAAACACGCCCAGCTGCGCCCCCAGCAGCGAGCTGCCCAGCCGAGCCCCCACGAACGCCACCACCACCGCCAGCACGATCACCCACAGGTCCTGCCACATCGCCCGGAACAGCACCACAAACGCCGCAGGTGTCACCGCAAGAGCCAGCCACGTCGTCCATGCGGGCAGGCCCCCCGCCACCACCGCGCTCTCCGCCAGCCCCTGCCCCAGCCCGATCAGCTCCCCGATCCGCTGCCCCATCGCCACCCCGAACCCAATCATCACCAGGATCGTCATCGCCCCCACCAAGCGCGTCGTCCCCGCCACCCAGTTCCGCGTGGACAGCTCCGTCACCGCCATCGTCAGCGTCAGCCCGGGCAGCAGGTAGATCACCCCCGCCAGCGCCGCCGTCAGCGAGTTCACCCCCCCGAACGCCGAGCCCAGCAGCATCCCCAGCAGCGCCGCGACCAGCCCCGTGGAGAACTCCAGCACCCGCGCGTACTCCCGCCGCCTCCGCGCCAGGTCGCACAGCACCCCCACCAGCAGCCCGATCGCCCCCGCCGCCAGCACATCGCCCAGCCCGCCCCCGATCAGGCGCGCCGCCGAGCCCGACACCACCGCGAAGCACGCGATGGGCACGATCCCCGGGTACCGGTCCTCCCGCTGGTTGATCTCCCGGATCCGATCGATCCCCTCTCGCACCGAGCAGTGCTCGTCCCACACGTCGTTGAGCACCCGGTCCAGCCCGACGAGCCGCTCCAGGTTCACGTCGCTCGACTTCACATCGATCAGCGTCGTCTGCGGCCCGTGCTCATCCTCATACGTCGCGAACACCGCCGTGGGCATCGCGAAGAACCGCGCCCGCACCCCCAGTTGCTCGGCCAGCGCCGACACCGCGTCCTCGAGCCGGTGCGCGGGCGTCCCGTGCGCCGCCAAGGAGCTGGCCAGCTCGGTCAGCAGCGTCGCCTCGTCCGAGCCGCGCAGCCGCTGCTCCGGGTTCTCCACGTTGGCAAAGCGCGCGTCCATCTCGACCAAGCCTAGGTCGCCCCGCCCTCAGCCCTCGCGCGTCTCACGGCTCCACCTCAGCCCCAGCGACATGATCCGCTCCAGCAGCCGCCCATACTCGAGCCCCGCCGCCTGGGCCGCGATCGCGACCTCGTCGTCCCGCGACAGCTGCGGGTTCGGGTTCGACTCGATCAGGTACGCCCGCCCGTCCTCGCCCAGGCGCAGGTCCAGCCTTGCGTAGCCCGTCTGCCCCAGCGCCCGGTACGCCCGCTTGCACTGCGACACCACCCGCCGCTCCACGTCCGCGTCCAGCCCCGCCTCGCGGATGTCCAGCCCCGTCGCCTTCTGGTGGCTCGGGCTCCACTTGACCCGCTCCGTCGCGATCCGCGCCGCCCCCGGGGACAGGTTCGAGAACGACAGCTCCAGCACGGGCAGCACCTGCAGCCGCCGGTTCCCGAGAATCGTCACGTACAGCTCCCGCCCCTCGATGTAGCTCTCCACGATCGCGTCCGTCCCCACGCTCTCGTGGATGAACGCGACCCGGTCCGCCAGCGCGTCATCGTCGCGCACGATCGACGCCTGG
>JAJDDH010000205.1 GCA_029260415.1 Phycisphaerales bacterium
CGGTCTCGTCGCCGTCCGCGTCGTACCCCCGGTCCGGGACGACCAGCGTCATCGCACCGGGCTCGGCCTCGACGAACTCGGTCGTCTCCAGCAGGTCCGTCTCGATCCGCTCGACCAGCTCCTGCCCACGCATCAGGTTGCGCGACAGATCGTTCGGGTCGGGCAACGCCCGGCTCGCCAGCACCACCGCAGAGCCCATCGCCGCGACCAGCATCGACATCACCGCCAGCGAGACGACCAGCTCGATGAGCGAGAAGCCCGACCGAACCCGTTGTGACGCCCGACCCCTCATCGCGAGACCTCCACGCTGCCGCTGATCGCCCCGACCGTGATCACCCGCGTGTGGGCGCCGGCGCGCAGCGTCACCGTCCCCGCGCTGTCCGGGGCGCCGTACATGTCGAACTCGATGGTCGCCGGCTCCGCGTCGGACCCGAAGGCGACGCTCACGAACTCGACGTTGAATCCCTGACGTGACGGGCGGACGATGTACGCCTCGCCCGGGCGCGACGGGTTGTCCATGCCCTCGATCTCGTACTCGGGAACCGCGCCCGCTCGGTAGGTGAACCGTTGCGTCGTGCTCGTCGTCATCGCGTTTCTTCGGGCGAGCTCGAGGTCCGCCGCGAGCATGCGCGCCGCGCCGTCAACACGCTGATACTCGAGGCTGCCGCCGACGCGGGGGATCGCGATCGCCGCCGTGATGCCCAGGATCCCGACGACCAGCAGCACCTCGATCAACGTGAACGCCCGCCGCCCGAGAGCGCGCCGACGACTCACCCGAGATCTTGAAACGCCGATCGTCACCGTTTGTCCCTCACTCGGTCCAAAATCGGCGTTTTCAGGCGCCCGGTGAACCCGGGCCCGAGAGAACCGGCGCTCGGCTCACAGCCCCGATAACCCGAGCACCCGCTCGCCGATCTCGCCGCGTTGGTCGCACCGCCCATCCATCAGCGGATACCCCGTTGGGCTTGGCCACCCGACGCGCCGTCACTGCCCGAGAACCCCGCCCTGCCCGTCCGTCTGTGCGCTCTGCGCGCTCTGTCCGGGCGCGGACGCCCCGGCCCCTCGCCCAGGCGCCCCCGGGACGCGCCGAAAAAAGGCCCAGGCGGCCCGGTCGCCCGCGCTCCAGAGCGCGCGACGCCCGCTGCCGCCTGTGGCCCCACCCCCCGAGCGCCCCCGCTACCTATCCCGCTCTGGGCACCCCTCCGCGAACAGGGTCAGGAACTCGACCACGTCGCTGAAGTCGAACTGCCCAAACGGCGCGGCACAGTCCACCCTCGGATCCATCGACGCGAACGCGGTCAGGAACGCGATGACGTCGCTGAAGTCCAGCTGCCCGAACGGCTCAGCCAGGTCCGCGGGGCACCCGTCCCACCCGCCCGCCGACGAGGGCGCCGTGAAGCAGTACACCTGCGAGCAGCACTCCTCCAGGTCCTGCGTGTGGATGCTCACGCGGACGCAGTAGTCCTGGCCGGGCGTCAGCGTCCCCATGTCGATCTTGATCGGCCCGCTGACCGCGTTCGGAAGCAGCGTGGGCAGGTCCACGTACTCGGGCGAGATCGTGAAGGTCCCCGCCGGGTCGGGCACGATGAACACGTGCTCAACCACGTCGGGCGTCATGTTCTGGACCGTGAACGTCAGCGAGTAGTTCAGCAGATCCGGGCTCGGGCCCACCAGCGACACCTCGCTCAGCACCAGGCAGTCACAGTCGGGCAGCTCGATGCACGCGTCGATCGTGCAGCATTCCTCCAGGAACTCGTCGGCCAGCGCGATGTGCAGCGGATAGCACGCCAGCGTGTCGTCGTCCGGGCAGATCCTGACCGTCACCGGGCCCGACGTCTGCCCGCTGGGCACGACGCTGGGCAGCGTCACCAGGTTCGGCGTCACGTTTGGGTCCGTGATCAGGATGTACTTCACCCCCACGCCCGAGTTGTTCGTGAACGTGAACGTGTAGTCGTAGCACCCGGTCCACCCGTCGGGACCACCCACACAATCGACGCGCTCCTCGTTCAGCTCGCCGCAGGGCTCGGGGCACGAGACCTCCACGTCGCCCTGCTGCCACTTGTCGTGGAAGGTCAGGTTCTGGTCGAAATCCACCCAGATGCCGGTCGCGGGCGTGCCGCCCGAGAACGGCAGCCCGATGATGCCGTAGACGTACGTCGGGGGCCCGTTGATGTAGTCGGCGGTGCTCCAGACGTTGACCAGCGCGTTGGTGGTATCAAAGTCGTAGTCCACGCCGCCCGAGCTGGAGTTGGGAGCGCCGTTCTCACCCACCTGGAACGCGTTGGGCGAGGGGACCCACGCCCGCAGCGCCGCGTCGTAGCAGAACTCAAGCACGCGGCTCTCGTGCGCGTCCGAGATCGTGTCGTTGGTCATGCTCCGCTCACCCACGAGCATGCAGCAGTCTGGCGAGAAGCTCAGGTCGGAGATCGGGCTAGACGTCCCGAACGGGCCCGACCCGATGAACGGGGAGTTCACCATGTCGATCTCGAGCTGCTCGGTGCCCGGGATGAACTCGCCCGCGTTGGGGCCCGAGTCCACCAGATCGACCGACCAGACCTCGTTGCCCACGGGCTCGACGACGCCCGTCGACGTCGGGCAGTTCTGCTCGCGCCAGACGCTGTAGTACAGGCGCCCGCCGCTGGTCGCCACCGCCCAGACGCGCTGGCCCCGACCCGTGGTCGGGTGGGCCTCCATGGGCACGAAGCCGGGCAGGTCGCCGGCCTCGGGCGCGCCGCCCGCGCCCACGAGCCCCGTCGCGTGCTTGTACGTGCTCAGCGCCGTGCCGGACGTGTCGAGCCGGTAGATCCGCCCGTCCTCGTGGTTGGACACGTACAGGTTGCGAGTCGCGCAATCGAAGCAGATGTTGCCCAGGCCCGGGTACGACTCGGACCCGTTGGCGGGGTACGCCCCCCCGACGTACGCCGGGTCGGACTGGTTGGGCAGCGCCGTCAGGAACGAGGCGACACCGGTGCTGGTGCTGACCTTGTAGATCGAGCCCGGGCGCCCGCTCGGGTTGGCCGCGTTGGCCGAGACCATGCCCAGGGCGTCACCCGGGGTGATCGGGCCGTTGCATTCGTTGAAGCTGTCACCGTACGCGGAGCTGTGGGCGACGTAGATGTTCCCGTCATCGTCGAGCGCCACGCCGAAGACGCTGCCAAGATCTGTCCACGACCAGTTGGTGCTGTTTGACAGCGAGTAGAACGGCGCCGCGAACCAGTTCGAGCCGATCGGCGCCGAGCCCTGGCTGCTGATGTCGATGACCTCGAGCGAGCTCAGCCCCCCCACCGCGCCCTGACGCGTGACCGTCGCCACCGCGCCCGGGAAGCCCGTGAAGTCCGGCGCCTTGCCGCAACAGTCGTCGCACTCGCCCGGCTCGGGCGGGCAGGGCTCGCCCTCGCACGTGATCAGGAACTCTCCCTGCCAGCAGATGTCGATCCCCGAGCCGATCTGGATCAGGTACTCCTGCCCGCAGACCACGTCGAACATCACCTCGCCCTGCGGGGAGCAGGAGTCGTCATCGCAGGCGATGGCGCCTGCGCCGCCGGGCGCCGGGCACGCGCACCCGTTGTACACCGCGAGCTTCGAGTCGCCCATCGTCAGCCCGCACGTCGAGACCGTCGCGATGCCGGTGCACGGCGCGGTCCAGCAGTACCACAGGTCGAAGAAGATCGCCGGCCCGACCGGGCTGTTGGCGCAGGCGGTGTTGTTCTGCCCCTCAGCGCCCGTCGTCGCGGCGCAGTTGTCGAACGGGAAGAAGCCCGTGCCCGCGATCGCCTGGGGCGTCGCGCACGAATCGTTGGCGGGCTGCGCCAAGGCTTGGGTGACGAGACCGGACACGCACGCGACGACAGCCAGCGGCACGAGGCCGCCCGACCGGGAAGTGATGCGACGCATTGTGAGTCCCCTGCACGCCGGCGCCAGAAACGCGCCGCGCCCGCGCTCCCGTCACGACGGGACAGCGCGGTTATCGGCTCTGATTTATGCCGACACTCATCGGTTGTCAATACAATTATTGTGTACGGCTCTCGTTCGTCGTGACCCAATCCCGTACGCCCGGGGCGCCCGCCCGACGCCCGTACCCTTCAGGTGTCGGCGGCTCGCGTTCGCCCCAACGCGCCCACCCCGTGTACAACCAACGCATGAGCCCGGACCAGAGAACAGAGGAAACCGCATGGCGCCGATGAGATCACTCGTACTCTGCCTCGCCGCCGTCTGCTTGGCCACCACCCCGAGCCCCGCGTCGAGCCAGCCGGACGGCGCCACCCAACCCGTCGCCGAGTCCCCCGCCCAAGCCCCCGACCCGACGCCGCCAGAGCTTCTCACCACCGCCGAATCCAGCGACTACACCCGCACCGCGTCCCACCAGCAGGTCATGGACCTGTGCGCCCAGCTCGCCAGCGCCTCCGACCGCATCACCCTCGACTCCATGGGCGCCTCGGCTCAGGGGCGCGACATCCCGCTGCTCATCCTCGCCGACCCGCCCATCGACAACGCCGAGAGCGCCCGCAAGTCCGGCAAGCTCGTCGTCTTCCTCTTCGGCAACATCCACGCGGGCGAGGTCTGCGGCAAGGAAGCCCTCCTCATGCTCGCCCGCGACCTGGGCCTGGGCGACCGCTCCGACATCCTCGACGATCTCGTCCTGCTCATCGCCCCCCTCTACAACCCCGATGGCAACGACGCGTTCGACCCGTCCAACCGCCCGGGCCAGCTCGGCCCCATCGAGATGGGCGAGCGCGAGAACGCCGCGGGCCTCGACCTCAACCGCGACTACGTCAAGCTCGAAGCCCCCGAGACCCGCGCCCTCACGAAGCTGCTCACGCAGTGGGACCCGCAGCTTACCGTCGACACCCACACCACCAACGGGTCCCACCACCGCTACCTCATCACCTACATGGGGCCCCGCCACCCCGCGGGCGATCCCGAGGTCGTCGCCTTCACCCGCGACACCCTCCTCCCCGCCATCGACACCCGCTTCGAGGACCAGACGGACTGGGATTCGTTCTTCTACGGCAACTTCAGCGACAACCACACCAAGTGGACCACCTACCCCGCCGAGCCCCGCTACGGCGCCGCCAGCCGCGGGCTCCGCAACCGCCTCTCCATCCTCTCCGAGGCCTACAGCTACGCGCCCTACAAGGACCGCGTCCTGGGCACGCTCGCCTTCTGCGAGGCCATCCTGCACGAAGCCGCGCAGCGGAAGGACGAGATCAGGAAGCTCGTCAAGGACGCCGACCAGCGCACGATCGACGCGGGCAGGGACCCCACCGACGACGACACCGTCGCCCTGCGCATCGAGGCGAAACCCTTCAAGGACAAGGTCACCGTCCTGGGCTACGACGAGTACGACGACGAGGGGAACCGGACCGACTGGACCGGCGATGAAGCCGAGCAGGACTACGAGGTCGAGCTCATCAACGACTTCGCCGCGACGCTCAGCGTCAAACGCGCCTTCGCCTACGTCTTCCCCGAAGAGCTCACCGCCATC
>JAJDDH010000206.1 GCA_029260415.1 Phycisphaerales bacterium
CGTCCCGCCACCCATGCGGCCGGGCGCGCCCAATCCGCGACCCGACCCGCCCCACCGGAGATAGCCAGGGATGCTCAGAGCCGATCTGCTTGCCGCCACTCTCGCCGCGTCGCTCGTCCTCGGGTGTGAGTCCACACCCAACGCCGGCGCCTCGGGCGGGAGCGCCTCGCCCTCCGTCGGCGCCCTCAGCAGCGACCCCGAGAGCCCCACCGGAGGCGTCGTCACCGATGCCGAGGGCTTCCGCATCGCCCACGACGACTGGGCCCGCCTGGGCTACCGCTGGGACTGGAGCTCCAAGCCCTTCATCTCCCCCCGCGGCACGCTCAACGACTTCACCCCGCTGGGCAACCTGCTCGTCGCGCAGGAGTCGGGCTCCAACGTCTCCGTCCTCGAATCCCGCTCGGGGCGCCTGCTCTGGTCCAGCCAGCTGGGCAGCCGCTTCACCAAGTTCGTCGGCTCCGCGCGTGACAACGACATCATCCTCACCTCAACCACCTCCGAACTCTTCGAGCTGGGCGCCACCTCGGGCAACCTCGTCGCCAAGAGCCGCTTCAAGTTCCTTGTCGATACCGCGCCCGTGCTCGTGGGCAACATCGCGGTCTACGGCTCAGGCTCGGGCAAGCTCCTGGCCCACAACCGCGACACGGGCGTCATCGCCTGGGCCTACGCCCTCAGCGGCCCCATCGAAACGCCCCCCGTCCTCGTGGGCGATGAGATCGTCGCCGCCCTCTCACGCGGGGGCGACGTCATCTTCCTCAACCCCTTCACCGGCGCCTCCGTCGGGCGCGCCAAGATCGCAGGCGGCGCCACCTCCGCCCCCGTCGCCGACACCGACCGCCTCTACGTCGCCAGCCTCGACCAGTCCGTCTACGCCTTCGACGCCCTGGGCGGCGCACTCGCCTGGCGCGTCCGCACCGAGTACCCCATCACCGCCCAGCCCGCCCTCCACGACGGCGCGCTCTACGTCACCCTCCAGGCTCACGGCCTGACCGCCTTTGACACCATCGACGGCTCCCTCCTCTGGCGCAACGACGACATCCGCGGCGAGGTCATCGGCATCCGCGACGGCGAGCTCCTCGTCGCCGACGGGACCCGCCTCGCCCTGGTCGATCCCGAGCAGGGCGACGTGATCCGCCGCCACGATTTCCCGGGCGCCGCCAGCATCACCACCGACACGTTCGTCGACGGCGCTGTTTACGTCGTCGGACGCTCGGGCGTCATCGTCCGCTTCGTCCCCCGCTCCTAAGCACCCGAGACCGACCCCCGATGCCCGACACGATTGACCTGGTCCCTGTCCGGCGCGCCCTGCTCTCGGTCAGCGACAAGACCGACCTCGTCCCCTTCGCCAAGGCCCTGGCCAGCGCGGGCTGCGAGATCATCTCCACCGGCGGAACCGCCAGGGCCCTCACCGACGCGGGCGTCCCCGTCCGCTCCATCGACGAGCTCACGGGCTTCCCCGAGATGATGGACGGACGCGTCAAAACGCTCCACCCCAACGTCCACGGCGCCCTGCTCGCCCTCCGCGACAACCCCGACCACGTCGCCTCGATGAACGAGCACCAGATCGAGCCCATCGACCTCGTCTGCGTCAACCTCTACCCCTTCGAGTCCACCATCACCCGCCAGGGCGTCACCCAGCCCGAGGCCATCGAGCAGATCGACATCGGCGGACCCAGCATGATCCGCTCGGGCGCCAAGAACGCCCGCTGGGTCGCCGTCGTCACCTCGCCCGCCCAGTACGACCGCGTCGTGTCCGACCTCGACGCCAACGACGGCGCCACGAGCCTCGCCACCCGCACCCAGCTCGCCAGCGCCGCCTTCGCCCGCACCAGCGAGTACGACGCCGCCATCTCCGCCTACCTGGCGCGCACGAGCCCCGTCGCCTTCCCCCCCACCCGCCGCCAGACCTAAACCAAGGGCAGCGACCTGCGCTACGGCGAGAACCCGCACCAGCACGCCGCGCTCTACCGCGACCCCGCCTCCGTGGGCCCGTCCATCGTCAACGCCCGCGTCCGCGCCGCCAAGGAACTCAGCTACAACAACATCCTCGACGCCAGCGCCGCCCTCGAATGCGTCAAGGCCCTCACCCGCCTCGACGACGCGCGCGTGGGCGCCTGCGTCGTCAAGCACACCAACCCCTGCGGCCTGGCCCTGGCCAGAGACGCGAAGACCGCCATCACCCAGGCGATCGCGGGCGACCCCCTCGCCGCGTATGGAGGCATCCTCGCGCTCAACCGCAACATCGACGCCGCTGCCGCACAGACCATCATCGAGACCGGCCCGTTCTTCGAGGTCGTCATCGCCCCCGAGATCGACGACGCCGGCGCGCAGGTGCTCCAGGGCAAGTGGAAAAACATCCGCATGCTCAGCGTCGGGAACAAGACGCCCAGCAGCGCCCGCAAGCTCGAGAGCAAGTCCATCCCCGGGGGCGTGCTCGTGCAGGACCGCAACGTCCGCACGCCCCAGCCCAGCGAGTGGACCCACGCCGCGGGCCCCACGCCCGACGAGCAGACGCTGCGTGACGCCGCGTTCCTGGTCTGCGCCGTGCGCGCGCTGTCGAGCAACGCCATCGCCATCGGCGGGCGCACGGGCGAGGACGGCGTCCGCCTCTTCGGCGGGGGCGCCGGGCAGATGGACCGCGTCGCCGCCTGCCGCCACGCCATCGCCAAGGCCCAGCAGGCCCTCGCGTCCTGCGACGCGCCCGTCGCCGCCTCCGACGCCTTCTTCCCCTTCCCCGATGGCCCAGAACTGCTCATCGACGCGGGCGTCAAGACCATCGTCCACCCGGGAGGCTCCATGCGCGACCAGCAGACCCTGGACCTGTGCAACGCCCGCGCCGTCACCTGCCTGACCACGGGCGTCCGCCACTTCCGCCACTGAGACTGAAATCCGCCCCCAGCACCTCCCAAGCAGGGGTATCGCCCCGTCTTCTTGTGCGGGGAGCCGGTCTCTCGTAGCCTGAATCACCCACAGCATGGGGGGACGAGCCATGAACACCCAGACCCTGACACTCGCGAGCTTTGACAACGAGGTCCTGCCGATCGTGTTCGTGGCGCTCCTGGGCGCCATCATCCTGACGGCCATCGTCTTCTCAAACATCCGCAAGGTCTTCGAGACCCGCGCCAAGGAGACCACCCGGCGCGAGATCGCCGCGTACGTCGCCGAGGGCTCCATCTCGCCCGACGACGCGCGCAAGCTCCTCGCCACCGGCTCGGGCGAGCAGTTCGAGAAGCAGATCGGAGACGCCGTCGCGTGGGGGTCGATCTCCGCCAAGAAGGCCGAGAGCCTGCTCCGGGCCGCCCGCGAGGGGCGCAGCGACGACGCGCCCGCGGGCGTCTGATGCCGGCTCACGGTCGATAAAGTTCGCGTCAAACCCGTGCTGTGGCGCTCTGAGTCGCTCGGACGGGGCGATGCGCCAGTCTGTTGTTGTATCTTGGCCCTGAACACATTACAACGGGCTGCGTACAGACGATGAACTGACCATGCGCCGCAGATCCAAACGCCAACCCAGCGGGCGCCGCTCCCGCTCAAGCAGGCAGGCTGAGCCCTCGGGACCAGCCAGGGGGTCGGTGTCGCCTGACGCCCTCCCCCAGTACGGCATCCCGGCCATGGACGGGCCCGAGGGACTCGACGCCAAGGTCCTCGTCCTCACCACGCACCCCGTCGCCGTCCGAGTCGTGACCGCGCGCCAGGCCTTCTGCCTGCTCGCGCGCGATACCGCGGAGGTCATCGACCACGACGAGGGCGTCTACTCGAACCACAACTTCGAGTCCTGGCTCGACGTCGCCGAGTTCAAAAAAGAGTTCGAGCCCGACAAGCACGACTGGATCAGCACCGTCCGCCTGCAGATCCCCGTCCCACGGATCATCCGCCTGCTGGGCTACGACCGCCTCCCTGCCCAGGGCGTCAAGCTCAACCGGCGCAACCTGTTCGCGCGCGACCGCAACCGCTGCCAGTACTGCGCCAGGCTCTTCCCGACCAGCGAGCTGTCGCTGGACCACGTCGTCCCCCGCCGCCAGGGCGGGCCCGACACCTGGGAGAACCTCGTGTGCGCCTGCATCCGCTGCAACGCCCGCAAGGGCGGGCGCACGCCCGACGAGGCCAACATGAAGCTCATGACCAAGCCCGTGCAGCCCAAACGCAACCCGCTGGTGACGGTGCGCCTCGGGCACGAGAAGTACGCCAGCTGGAAGGCCTTCCTCGACGAAGCCTACTGGTCCGCCGAGCTGCGCTAGCGGGCCCTACGCGACCAGCGCCCCCGCGAACGCGTTCGCCTTGCGCGCCAGATCAAAGTCTTTCTTCGTGATCCCACCCGCGTCGTGCGTCGAGAGCGTCAGCGTGACCTTGTTGTAGCGGATCAGGATGTCCGGGTGGTGCTGCGCCGCCTCCGCCGCCTCCGCCACCTCGCTCACGAACCGGATGGACTGCACGAAGTCGTCGAACTGGTACGTCCGCACGATCTCGCCCCCAACCTCCGACCACTTGGGGAAGTTGGCCAGCTCGCTCTGGATCTGCTCGTCACTCAGTTTGTCCATCGGTCCTGCCTCCACAGTCAAACAACGTTCGCCGGTCCGTCGACGCCGGGGAGGAGTCTACCTTCAATCTCCCGATGGATCGCCCGCCCCGCACACCCCCGTCCCCGAACCCCGCTCAGGACGCCTCAGGCGGGATTCACACCACACGCCTCGCGCCATCCCCCACCGGCGCGCTGCACCTGGGCAACGCGCGCAGCTTCGTCGTCAACTGGGCGCTCGCGCGACAGCGGGGCTGGAAGATCGTCCTCCGCATCGAGGACCTGGACACCCCCCGCGTCAAGCCCGGCGCGATCGACGCATCGATCGACCTGCTCACCTGGCTCGGGCTCGACTGGGACCAGGGCCCCACGATCCAGAGCGACGACCTGGCGCCCTACACCGAGTCCATGCGCTCGCTCGCCTCGCGCGGGCTCGCCTACCCATGCGAGCTGACGCGCACGCAGATCGAGCAGGCCGCCAGCGCCCCCAACGAGGGCGACACCGAAACCCCGTTCCCCCGCTCGCTCCGCCCCGCGCTCGCGCCCCAGCCCTTCACGGATTCCGGCACCAACTGGCGCCTCGCCGTCGAACCGGGCAGCATCACCTTCACCGACGCGCTCGCCGGACCGCAAACTTTCAACCCCGCCCGCGAGATCGGCGACTTCGTCATCTGGACCAAACGCCGCTGCCCCGCGTACCAGCTCGCCGTCGTCGTGGACGACGCCGCCCAGCGCGTCACCCAGATCGTCCGCGGCGACGACCTGCTCCCCTCCACCGCCCGCCAGCTCGTCCTCGCCCGCGCCCTGGGCCTGGCCCCCGAGCCGACCTACACCCATCTCCCGCTGGTCCGTGGGTCCGACGGACGACGCCTGGCCAAACGCCACGGCGACACCCGCCTCACCCACTACCGCGACCAGGGCGTCACCCCCGAGCGCGTCCTGGGCCTCCTCGCGAGCTGGTCGGGCATCCTTCCCGAGCCCGAGCCGATCACCACCCGGGCATTCCTCGACGCGTTCTCGCTCGATACGATGCCCCGGACCGACGCAGTGTTCACCCCGGAGAATGACGCATGGCTGCTGGCCTGAGACGACTCACGCTCACGATGACCCTGGCCCTGATCGCGCTGGCCCAGGCCGGGTGCAAGCAGCCCGCCACACCGTCCGGGTTCGAGCGCGTCACCCTCGACGGGCGGACCTACACCCTCGAGATCGTCGCCGACGACGCCTCACGCACCATGGGCCTGGGCGACCGCTCCGAACTGGCCGAGGACAAGGGCATGCTCTTCGTCTTCCCCAACTCGACCAAACGCCACTTCGTGATGCGCGACTGCTTCATCGACATCGACATCATTTATCTGGACGCGAACGCCCGGATCGTCGCGATGCACCAGATGCCCGTCGAGGAGCCCCAGCGCGAGGGCGAGACCGAGCTGGCGTACAACAACCGCCTCAAACGCTACTCCAGCCGGTTCGATTCCCAGTTTGTTATCGAACTCGCCGGGGGACAACTGGACCACCTGAACCTCGAGGACGGCCAGCGGATCAAGCTCGACACAGCCCGCCTCAGGTCGCTCGCCAAGTAGGTCGATAGGGCGTTACGCCCCCGTCCGGGGACGCCGGTGCAACCGGGGGCGGGATGGAGCCCGCGTGCCGACGACCACCAAAGACCCGAAATCTGACCCGACGCTGATCCTCGCCGCCCCGAGCACGACGCTGGCCCGTGTCCAGGACTTCGTCCAGACCATGGTCGAGGCCTGGCCCGGACGTGAACGCCCCACCATCGAACCGCGCGCCCTGACCGAGATCATCGGCGCCCTCGGAGGCGCCCGCCCGCCCCGCGGCGTCGTCATCGCCGCCATGAGCCCCGACGACGCCAGCATGTTCGCCTACCAGCTCGCCGATCTGGCCCAAACCTCAATGACCCCCGTCGTCCTCCTGCTCCACCCCGACGACGAACGCCTCCCCCGACTCGCCGCCGACGACCGACTCGTCGTCGAGGCGTGGGACGCCGATCCCGCGTACCTCGCCGCCGTCATCCGCACGCTCGCGCGACGCGAGAAGGTCATCCAGCGCCTCGACCAGGACCTCCGCCTGACCATGGCCTCGCTCCGCGGCGCCGAGACCGAGATGGAACGCATGCAGGAGGAACTCCAGCTCGCCGCGACCGTCCAGCGGGAGTTCATCCCCAAGCACCCGCCCGAGGTTGACGGGCTGAACCTGGGCGTCGTCTTCCGACCCGCGGGCTACGTCTCGGGCGACATCTTCGAGTTCACCGTCCTCGACGACGAGCACGTAGGCTTCTT
>JAJDDH010000207.1 GCA_029260415.1 Phycisphaerales bacterium
GGCGGGCGTTTGGAGCAACCGAGGTCAAGATCGCCCTGGCGGCGGTGTTTCTGGTGGGGGCGGTGTCGATCGCCGCGTACCGGCTGGTCGGGAACAAGCGACCGGCGCAGGAGTCGGGTCGCGAGGCCGTGGTCGGCATGGCGGTCAACGACGAGGGCGAGGCCCAGAGCACCAACTACTCGAAGGTTCGCTCGGCGGGCGACGTCGGCACGGTGATGGCCGGCTTCGAGGGCAACGTGTCGCGAATGGGGCGGGCGATCCAGCTCGACGGCGCGGGGGCGGACCGGGTCGCGTCGGCGGCGCGGGACGCGATCGAGCCCATGCTGCTGGGCGATCACGACGCGTTTGTCGCGAGCGTGCAGCGTCTGGGCGGGACGATTGATCCCGACGAGCGGTCGCGTCTGTTCGATCAGCTCTCGGCGTGGATGAAAATGGGCGAGCCCGACCTAGACCGGATCACGGTCCGCCCGTTTGAGGGCATGGGCGGCGGTGGCGGCGAGGCGCAGCCCCGGCGCGTGTCGCGCGAGTCCGAAGTCGACGGGGGCGGGGACGAGGGACCGGGTGTCGCGCAGCGGACGATGGCGATGCGGGCCGCGGGGAACTACCCGGACGCGGACCCGAAGAGCGCGGAGGGCCCCACGCCGATCGAGGTGCGTGTGCCTGTGCGCCCCAAGGCGGGTCCCAACAAGGGGGGCGAGGTGACGGTGGGCGTGGTGCTGGTGTGGAACGAGCAGGCGGGGGCGTGGCAGCCCGGGATGTACTCGATGACGACGATGAGCGTGGTCGACGGGGAGGGCCCGTGATGCGACGCGTGCTGCACAGGGGGTTCTCGTTGATCGAGCTGATGGTGGTGATCGGGATCATCGCGTTGATTCTGGCGATAACGCTGCCGGCGCTGGGCGGGGCGCGGTCGAGCGCAAAGCAGACACTGGCTCTGGCCAACGTGCGTTCGACACAGCAGCTCTTCGAGCGGTATTCGTCGGACAACGGGCGGTACCCGTTCCGGGCGGCGGGCGACCAGCCTGCGGGGCTCGAGGAACCGGTCGAGCCCAACGCGCTGACGTTCTCGTGGTACCCGGAGGGTGTGCTGCTGGCGACGACCAACCATTTCGATCTGGCGAATCTCTGGCCGGCGATCGTGGCGGACCTGGACGAGTGGCCGGGCATCGCGGAGACGTGGGTCAGCCCGGGGCGGGCGTTCGAGCTGCCCGAGCTGGACGACGTGATGAACGGGTTTGAGATCGAGCCGGGCGAGATGTTCTCGATCGTGTACAGCAACTCGTTCGTGGCGCGCCCGACGCTGTGGATGGAGGACCGGGGCGAGACGGTGGACCGGATCGCGGAGCTGCGCCCGACGCGGGCGAGCGAGGTGCGGGCGCCCGCGGGCAAGGTGATGCTCTGGGACCGGCACCTGGCGTACCTGAGCAAGGAGCCCGAGCGCGTCGGTGAGCACTATCGCGAGAAGACGCCGATGGCGTTCGCGGACGGGCACGGCTCGCTCGAGGACCCGAGCGAGGCGAGCGATGGGGTTGCGAACCCGCTCAACGGGGGCGACGACACCACGCTGCACAACACCAGCCAGGGCGTGTACGGGATCGACTACGACTGAGCGGCGATGGCGCTGGCGATCTCGCTGAGGAACGCGTCGCCGAAGTCGTCGAGCTTCTTGCGACCGACGCCGTGGACGGAGAGCATCTCGTTGTGCGACTCGGGCTTGAGGCGGGCCATGTCGCGGAGGGTGTTGTCGCTGAAGACGACGTAGGGGGGGACGCCGCGCTGCTGGGCGATGCCGCGGCGCAGGGTGCGGAGGCGTTCGAAGAGGTCGCGGTCCACGCCTTCCCAGGAGGCGGTGTCGCGTTTGGAGGTCTTGGGGGCGATGGCGGGCTGGATGAGGCGGACGGGGCGGGCGCCCTCGAGGAACTCGCGCGAGGCCTCGGTCAGGTGGATGACGGGCCGGTCGCCCTGAGCGCGGGCCAGGGCGCCCTGGTCGATGAGCTGGTTGACGAAGGCGTCGATGGTGTCGCGGGGCAGGTCGGCCAGCAGGGCGTAGGTGCTCAGGCTGTCGTGCCCGTAGTCGAGGATGCGCTGGGTCTTGGCGCCGGCGAGGACCTCGACGAGGTGCTTGGCGCCAAACCGCCCCCCGCCCGCGGCGTGGTTCTCGAATCGGGCGACGCAGGAGATGATCTTTTTCGCTGTGGTCTCGGCGTCGTCGGCTTCTTTGAGCTCGCGGAGGCAGACGTCGCAGGCGCCGCAGCCTTCTGAACCTTCGGGCGGGACGTAGGTCTGCCCGAAGTGTTCGGAGAGGGCCTTGTGTCGGCAGTCCCCCCCCACCGCGATGCGGCGCATCTGGTTGAGCAGGTCGAGCTGGGCGTTGACAAAGTCCGGGTCGGGGGCGCCGTAGTCGCTGGGCATCTCGATGAGGCGGCGCCAGCGGGCGATGTCCGCGGCGGAGTGGAGCAGGACGCACTCGCCGGGGAGGCCGTCGCGTCCGGCGCGTCCGGTCTCCTGCTGGAAGGCCTCGACGGAGCGGGGCAGGCAGGCGTGGATGACGCAGCGGACGTTGGAGCGGTCGATGCCCATGCCGAAGGCGACGGTGGCGCAGACGACGTTGACGCGTTCGGTGGTGAAGTCGCGTTCGACCTTGGAGCGTTTCTTGGGGGCGAGGCCCGCGTGGTAGGCCCGCGCCTCGATGCCGCGTTTGGTCAGGCCCTCGGCGAGCTTCTCGGTGTCCTTGCGCGAGAGGCAGTAGACGATGACGCCCTCCTCGCCCTCGCCCATGCCCGAGCCTCGGTGGCGGGCAGCGATCTCCATCACCTGGTCCTCGAGATTGGCGCGGGGCAGGACGCGGTAGGTGAGGTTGGGGCGGTCGAACTTGCCCACGAGGACATCTGGCTCGCGCAGGGCGAGCTGGTTGATGATGTCCTCGCGGACGCGCGGGGTGGCGGTCGCGGTGAGGGCCTGGAGCGTGACATCTGGCAGGCGCTCGCGGATGCTCGCGAGCTGGCGGTACTCGGGCCTGAAGTCGTGACCCCAGGCGCTGATGCAGTGGGCCTCGTCGATGGCGACGCAGGCAACGCCCGCGCGCTCGGCCATCGCGAGCAGGCCCGGGTTCATCAGGCGCTCGGGCGCGACGAAGAGGAGCTTGAGCTCGCCTGATTCGAAGGCGGACTCGATGGGGCGGAGTTCGGAGCTGTCGAGCCCGGAGTGGAGCGCCGCGGCGGGGACGCCGTTGGCGGTGAGCGAGGCGACCTGGTCGTTCATCAGCGAGATCAGCGGGCTGACGACGAGGGTGGGCTTGCCCGTGAGCAGGGGCGGGAGCTGGTAGCAGAGGCTTTTGCCCCCGCCCGTGGGGAGGACGACGAGCGAGTCCGTCCCATCGAGCGCGGCGCGGATGGCGGGTTCCTGGAGGTCGCGGAGCTGGTCGTGCCCCCAGACCTCGCGCAGGACGGCGCGGATGGCGTCGGCGGACAGATCGGGCTGGGGGTCGGGCATCGGCGGAGCTTACGCGGAGGGGGCGGCGCCCTCAACGCTGTCGGTTCGGTCCTGTCGCGACATCTGGCGGTGCAGCGCGACGAAGCCGAGGGCGGCGAGGATCACGAGGAACGAGGCGACGGCGAAGACCCAGGGGCCTGAGCCCTTTGAGATTGACTCGAAGAGCTGGTAGAGGGTGACGCCCATGAAAGGGGCGATGAGGCCGCGGAGACCGGTGAGGGTGACGTGGGCGGCCATGTACTCCGAGGCGCGGTCCTCGGGGGCGAAGTCCAGGTGCCCGAGGTTCCAGGCGAGGGCGCCTCCCCCGAAGGCGAAGCCCTTGATGACGACGCCCGCGATGAGCAGGGGCATCGAGACGAGCATGCCCGCGCCGAAGACCAGGGCGGTCGAGACGACAAAGAACCAGGAGTGGATGGCGCGGAAGTAGACGACGTGGCGGTTGTCGAGCACGCGGGCCCAGATGGGGATGGACAGGGGCATGGCCAGCAGGGGGATCGAGTGGGTCAGGGCGACGGCGCGGTACTCGATCTCGAAGACGTCCTTGACCATGATGACCACGGGCGCCCAGGTCATCATGTTGCCCAGGCCCAGGAGCATCTGGGCGGTCATGTACTTGTCGTAGCGTGGGTCTTCGCGCAGGACGCGGACGATGGCGGCGGGGTTGAAGCTGGGGCGCTGGCCGCGCTCGTGCGTGCGTTCGGCGCGGAGGAGTCGGCGGTGGCCGCGGACGCGGACGCGGCTCCAGGCGAGTACGCCGACCATGGCCGCGGCGCTGCCCAGGGGGAGCAGGAGGCGGTAGGCGTTGGACCAGTGCTGCATCGCCTCGCCCAGGGCGTACCCGACGAGGGCGATGACGAGGACCTGAACGGTCGTGAGCTTGCCGGCGACGCGGGCGCGGGCGCCCTTGGGGTAGTTGACGCCCCAGATGGTCGAGCGGAGCGTGATGACGCCCGAGTAGCACACGCGCGTGCTGAGCACGAGCGCGAGGAACATGAGCAGGCCCAGGGGCGTGCGGGGGGCCAGGGCGAGCAGGGCGACGGAGGCGATCATGCCCACCTGGAGGGCGTTGATGAAGCGGACCTTGTCCACGCCGTGGGCCAGGCGGGCCCAGAGGAAGCTGACGACGTTGGCGAAGGCGGGCGCGGCGACGAGGCCCGCGACGACGTAGTTGAGGGTGGCGGCGTCGACGACACCGTCGTAGGCGTTCTTGACGATGACGCCCGAGACGCCCCCCTCGACGGCGGCGAGCACGAGCGGGAAGAAGAACGCGGCGGTCAGCTCCCGGCGGTAGTTCAAGCGGCTGAGCAGGGGCATGGAGCTGGGGAGGAAGGAGACGAAGACGTGCTTGCCCAGGGCGCCCGGCGTGCGGGATGGCGGGGTAGACTGGTCGGTTGCGCCGGGCACGGGGCATCATTGGGCCGATGCCCGGGATTGGAAGCGGTCGCGGTCGAGAAGTTGATCGGAGCGAGCAATGAGCGCGATTCGAGGTGTGGCCGAGGTGGTCCTCAACGTGCGGGACATGGACGCGATGGTTCGGTTCTACATCGAGGTCGTCGGCCTGGCCTCGCACAGCCGGTTCCCCTCCGAGAACCCGACGATCGTGTTCCTCGAGATCGCGCCGCTGGACACGGCGCTGGGGCGGGCGCACCCGCAGACGCTCGCGCTGATCGACCCGGCGCGGCACCGGTCCGCGGCGGGGAAGTTCGACGCGATCGACCAGCGCCGCTCCGCCCTCAACCACCTGGCGTTCGAGATCGAGGAGGCGGATTACGAGTCCGAGATCACGCGGCTGGGGGGGCTCGGCCTGGCGCCGACGGTCGTGCGGTTCGAGCATGTGCGGGCCAGGGCGATCTTCTTCCGGGACCCGGAGGGGAATCGGCTGGAGCTGATCTGTCACGACGGTTGCGTTTCGGAGGAGGACGCCGCCCTCGCGGCCCGGCGGCTGGACCGGGAGCTCCGCCCGGGCGGGTGAACCCACGGGACGAACGCGCGAGCGCCGCGGGCGTACGATGGGGCATGCCGACGACTGAGGACTATCTGCTCGGGACCGACAACGTGGAATCCGTTCGCCTGGGGGTGCAGCACCGCCTGTGGGCGAATCAGGCCGCGGCGATCTGGGAGCGGGCGAGGATCGTCCCCGGGTCGCGCGTGCTGGACGTGGGGTGCGGCCCGGGCTTTGCCAGCGCCGATCTCGCGCAGCTCGTCGGGCCGGGGGGGCGGGTGCTGGGGGTCGAGGGCTCACCGGCGTACTGCGAGCAGTTCCGCGAGCGCATGAGCGCCAGCAACAATGCGCACGCCAGCGTCATCAAGGGCGATATCCACGAGCTGAGCACGCTCGTCGCGGGCGACCGGGGCACGTTTGACGTCGCCTACGCCCGCTGGGTGCTGTGCTTCACGAAGGACTCGGCGAGCGTCGTCCGCGGCATGGGCGAGGCCCTGGCGCCGGGCGGACGCATCGCGATCCAGGACTACTTCGGGTACGAGGGCATGCGCCTGGCGCCCGCGAGCGACGCGTTCCAGCGCGGGATCGCGGCGGTCGCGACCTACTGGAAGGACAGCGGCGACCTGGACGTCATGGGCGAGATGCCCCGCCACCTGCGCGAGGCGGGGTTCGAGCTCGAGCACTTCGACGTGGTCCAGCGGATCGCCAGGCCCAGCAACCAGATCTGGGCGTGGCCCACGATCTTCTGGCCCAGCTTCATCCCCCGGGTGGTCGAGAGCGGCCACCTGAGCGAGGACGAGGGCGAGGCGTTCTTCGCGGCGTGGGACGAGGCGGGGAAGAACCCGGACGCGTTCCTGCTGCTGCCCCCGGTGTTCGAGGCGGTGGCGGTGAAGCGGTAGCGTCGGGCGAGCTACGATTCGGGCCTATGCCAGACGTCCAGATCCGCAACTTCTCGATCATCGCCCACATCGACCACGGCAAGTCCACGCTGGCCGATCGGTTGCTGCAGGCGACGCACGCCGTGTCGGACCGGGAGGCCAAGGCCCAGCTGCTGGACTCGATGGACCTGGAGCGCGAGCGGGGCATCACCATCAAGGCCTCGTCGGTAACGGTGCCCCACGTGCACGACGGGCAGCAGTACATGCTGAACTTCATCGACACGCCCGGGCACGTGGACTTTTCGTACGAGGTCAGCCGGGCGCTCAAGGCGTGTGAGGGGGCGATCCTGATCGTGGACGCCTCGCAGGGGGTTGAGGCGCAGACGGTGGTCAACGCGGACCTGGCCATCGAGCAGGACCTGGAGATCATCCCGGTCCTGAACAAGATCGACCTGCCCGCGGCCCGCCCCGACGAGATCGCGATGGAGGTCGAGCAGGCGCTGGGGCTGCCCGCGGAGGACTGCATCAGCGTGAGCGCCAAGACGGGGCAGGGCGTGACGGAACTGCTCGACGCGATCTGCGAGCGGCTGCCCTCGCCGCGGAAGCCGGTGACGGACAAGACGCGGGCGCTGATCTTCGACGCGATCTACGACGACTACCGGGGCGTGATCATCTACATCCGCGTGTTCGACGGCGTGCTCAGGGTGGGCGAGAAGATCCGCATGATGGGGCTGGGGCGCACGTTCCAGATCACGGAGCTGGGCAAGTACATGCCCAAGCCCGTGAAGGTCAAAGAACTCGGCCCGGGGGAGACTGGGTATCTCGTCGCGGCGATCAAGACGCTGGGGGACGTGCGCGTGGGCGACACGATCACGCGGGATCTGGACCCGGCGGATGAGGCCCTCGAGGGGTACGCCCCGCCCAACCAGATGGTGTTCTGCGACTTCTACCCCGCGACCAGCGATGAGGGCAAGACGCCCGACTTCGAGGAGATGCGCGACGCGATGGACCGCCTGGCGCTCAACGACGCGTCGTTCACGTACCAGGCGGTGCACTCCGAGGCGCTGGGCTTCGGGTTCCGGTGCGGGTTCCTCGGGCTGCTGCACATGGACATCATCCAGGAGCGCCTGGAGCGTGAGGGGAAGCTGAGCGTCGTGCAGACGGCGCCCACGGTGTCGTACAAGGTCCTGCGGCGC
This sequence comes from Phycisphaerales bacterium, assembly GCA_029260415.1. GTDB lineage: Bacteria > Planctomycetota > Phycisphaerae > Phycisphaerales > UBA1924 > JAJRXR01. The sequence continues at coordinate 7,509 of JAJDDH010000207.1, forward strand.
ACCAAGGGGGGCGAGCAGGAGCTCATCGAGGTCCACAACCCGGGCGACCTGCCCGACCCGTCGACGATTCTGGAGATCCGCGAGCCGATCTGTCGCGTGGAGATCATGACGCCCGTGGACAAGATCGGCGAGGTGATGAAGCTCTCGCTGGAGCGGCGCGGGACGTACAAGTCGCAGACGCACATCTCCGAGACGCGACAGCTGCTGACGTTCGAGATCCCGCTCGCGGAGCTGATCTACGACTTCTACGACAAGCTCAAGGGCCTGACCTCAGGCTACGGCACGATGGACTACGAGATCAGCGGGTACCATGCGGACAACCTGGTGAAGGTGGACATCCTGATCACGGGCGAGCCGGTGGAGGCGCTGGCGCTGATCGCGCACAAGGACCGGGCCGCGGCGCGGGGCAAGGTGCTGCTCGGGCGTCTGCGGAAGGTGATCGACCGGCACAACTTCGAGATCCCGCTGCAGGCGGCCATCGGCGGCAAGATCATCGCGCGCGAGACGATCAAGGCCTTCCGCAAGGACGTGACGGCCAAGTGCTACGGCGGGGACGTGAGCCGCAAGCGCAAGCTGCTGGACAAGCAGAAGAAGGGCAAGGAGAAGATGAAGTCCATCGGCTCCGTGAACATCCCGCAGAAGGCGTTTATGGCGGTGCTGGATT
>JAJDDH010000208.1 GCA_029260415.1 Phycisphaerales bacterium
GAGCCCGCAGACGATGACGTGGTCGTTGAGTCGCTCGATCTGGTCGAACATCTTCCGCTCCGTGTTGAGTGACAGCTCGATGCTGGTCTGGACGATCTGCGCCGCGACGTAGGCCAGCCCGCCGATGCCGGTGAGCATGAGGACGACGGCCAGGCGCTCACCGGCGGGCGAGATGCCGTAGTCGCCGTAGCCGACGGTGGTGATGGTGACGAGGGTGAAGTAGAACGCGTCCCAGGCGCCCCAGCCCTCGAGGCGCATGTACCCGAAGGTGCCGGCGCAGACGACCAGCGCGATGACCAGCAGCGGGATCCGCAGGTGGGCGAAGCGGGGAGTGGTCCAGGATCGCAGCTTGTGGCGCACGGACGGGTTATCGGCCAGATCCGAGGGGGGATTGAGACCGGGATTCTCGCGTGCCGAAGGGCCCGATCCGGGGGTTATCCCTGCGAAACGCGGTCGGCGCCACCGAGGTACGGACGCAGCGCCTCGGGCACGCTCACGCTCCCGTCCTCGTTCTGGAACATCTCGAGGATGGGGATCAGGATCCGGGGGCTCGCGGCGACGGTGTTGTTGAGCGAGTGGCAGAAGACGGTCTCGCCCTTGCCGCCCGCCCCGCCCGCGCGGGTGCGCATGTTCAGGCGCCTGCACTGGTAGTCGTAGAGGCGGCTGGCAGAGTGGGTCTCGCCGAACTCGCCGGTGGGGGCGGAGGCGTCGTCCTTGGGGTCGGCGGGCTCGCCGCGCCCGGGCATCCAGCACTCGACGTCGATCATGTCCGCGTTCTTGGCGCCAAGGTCGCCCGTGCAGCACTGCAGGAGTCGGTACGGCAGGCCCAGCGACTGCAGGAAGTCCTCGACGAACCCGAGCATCTTCTGGTGCCAGTCGCGTGATTCCTGCTCGTCGGCCCTGCAGATCACGACCTGCTCGACCTTGTCGAACTGGTGGATGCGGTACAGGCCCGCGGTGTCCTTGCCCGCGGCGCCCGCCTCGCGCCGGAAGCAGGTGGAGACGGTGACGTACTGCAGGGGCAGGTCCGCCTCGTCGAGAATCTCATTCTGGTGCAGACCCATGAGGCCGACCTCGCCCGTGCCGGTGAGGAACATGTCCTGACCGCCGCCGCGGCTGGTCTCTTCGACGTGGTACGCCTGCTCGCGTCCGCCCGGGAAGAAGCCGGTGCCGACCATGGCCTCCTCGCGCACGAGCACGGGCACGCTCATGGGCGTGAACCCGTTGCGGTCGACCATGAAGTCGATGGCGTAGCGGAGGATGGCCTGGTGCAGGCGCATGCCCATGCCGGTCAGGACGTAGGAGCGGGTGCCGGCGATCTTGACGCCGCGGGGAAAGTCGACGAGCCCGAGCGCGTCGCACAGCTCGATGTGCCCCCTGGGCTTGAAGCCCTTGTTCTGCTCGAAGGTCTTGTCCCAGTCCCATCCCTGCGGAGCCCAGCGCCGGATCTCGACGTTGTCGTCGCTGGACGTGCCCACGGGCACGTCGTCGTCGGGCGGGAGGGGGATGGTGAGCAGGAGCGACTCGAGCTCGGGGGTGATCGTGCTGATCTCGTCGTCGAGGGTCTGGATCTGGTCCTTGAGGCTGGCGGGGGCCGCCTTGAGCTGGGCGATCTCGGCTTCGATCGCGTCACGCTCGTCGCCCTCGGCCTGCTTGAGCTTCCCGGAAAGCTGCCCGATCTTCGGACCGGATTCCTTGGCGAGCTTCTTCTGCTCGGCCCGCAGGCTCTCGGCCCTGGACATGAGATCGCGGCGCTGGGTGTCCAGACGGAGGAGGTGGTCGATATCGACCGGGGTGTTCTTCTTCCGGCATCCGTCCTTGAAGCGGTCCGGGTCGCTGCGAAGTGCTTTGAGGTCGATCATGGGACGGGAGTCTAGACGCCCACATCGAGTTGCTACGATGGTTCTCGCGGTGGGAACACGGGGACCGGCGACCGATGAGCAAGCTCCAGATCAAGCTGTCCGACGGGCGGGGGCGTCCGATCCACCTCAAGGATGACCCGATCACCATCGGGCGCCACCCGGACAACCGTCTCCGCCTGAAGGACGACATGGCCTCGCGGCACCACTGCGTGATCGAGCCCGATCGCAAGGGGGGGCACCGCCTGCGGGACCTGGGCAGCCGCAACGGGACCAAGCTCAACGGGATGCGGGTGACCGAGTCCGAGCTGAGCCCGGGCGACAGCATCCGCATCGGGGCGATCGAGTTCCTGGTCGAGGGCAAGGAGTCGCCGATCAACGCGGAGGCCGCGGGCGACGGGGGCGCCTCGACCAACGGCGACTCAGCGCCCGCGACACCCAGGGGCAAGAACAAGCGGGGCCCGACCGAGAGCCCGGAGTGGGTCAAGGAGATCCGCAGCGTGATCGACGCGCTGGTGGCGCCCGGGCTCGACGACGAGAACCTGCAGCTTGTCGACGCCCGCGGGCAGAACACGTCCGCCTTGGCCGGCGCCGCGGACGGGCCGCAGGCGCTGAGACTGCTTTTGCGGGCCGCGTCGCGCACGCGGGCGACGGACATCCACGTCGAGCCCAAGGGTGACTCGTTCAACGTGCGGATGCGCGTGGACGGGCAGATGGTGTGGATCGTCGAGCTGCCCACCAAGGTCGGCGAGCTGATGGCGGGGCTGATCAAGACGGCGTGCCACATGCACAGCGCCGCGCGCGACGCTGTGCAGGAGGGGCACTTCTCGTGCCGCTTCCCGGACCGGCGCTGCGAGTACCGCGTGAGCTTCACCCCCAGCGTGCACGGGCAGAAGCTCGTGGTTCGCGTGCTCGACCAGCGGGGCGTGCCCATGGCCCTGTCGGACCTGGGCATGGTCAACTACATGGAGCAACGCATCGACAGCGTCTGCAACATGGACGCGGGCATGATCCTCGTCTGCGGCCCCACGGGCTCGGGCAAGACGACCACGCTCTACAACGCCCTGCGCGAGATCGACCGCGACACCCGCAACGTGATCACCATCGAGGACCCGGTCGAGTACCAGCTCGACGGCGTGACCCAGATCCCCATCGACGAGCGCCAGGGCAACACCTTCGGCACCCTGCTCCGATCCGTCCTGCGTCAGGACCCGGACGTGATCCTGCTGGGCGAGATCCGCGACGAGGAGACCGCCCGCGTTGCGATGCAGGCCGCGATGACGGGGCACCTCGTGTTCTCGACGGTCCACTCGAAGGACTCGATCTCAGCGGTCTTCCGCCTGCTGGACCTCAAGGTCGAGCCCTACCTGGTGGCCAACTCGCTGAACCTGGTGCTGGCGCAGCGATTGGTGCGTCGCCTGTGCGACCACTGCAAGACCGAGATCCCGGTGCCCCCGGGGCTCTCGACGAAGATGGGGCGGTTCCTGGGCAACAAGAAGGTGCTGCAGCAGTCGGTGGGCTGCAAGCGGTGCCTGGGGACGGGGTACCGCGGGCGGAGCGCGCTGTTCGAGCTACTGGACGTCAACGACGAGCTGCGGGATCTGATCCTGAGCAACCCGAGCATCCAGGCGATGAAGAAGGTGATCGCCGAGGGGCTGTTCACGACGCTGACGCAGTACGGCTACCGACTCGCGGCGGACGGGACCACGTCGATGGACGAGGTCGAGCGCGTGACGGGGATGGGCTGAGTCAGGGTCGCGTGTCGGGCAGCATGCCCAGGCGCCCCAGGAACAGCGTCGCCCGCCCGATCTCTTCGCGCGTGAACGCCCAGAGCCCGTCGGGCTGCTCGTCCGTGCCCATGAGCATGAAGGGTGATCGGTACTCGCCGTGTCGGGCGATGATCTCCTTCACGCCCGCCAGGACCGCGTCGGCCGTCTCGATCAGGCGGTCCGCGTCGATGAGTTCTCTGTCGCTGTACATGGCTGATCTCCCGATCCGATTGAGCCCGCCAGTGTTTGGGCCGCCCGCTCGCGGGCTTCCCTCACCAGTCATCTCGGCGGCGAGCGCCGATCTCTCACGAGTTCTGAGGATTCGCCCGTGCGATCGTTCAGGGGGCGTCGGGGGCGAGCAGGCGGACATCACGCCAGGCGGGGAACCGGTCGCGCCACGCTCGGACACTCGAGGGATCGATCTCAACGCTGAGCACCGCTTCTTCATCGCCCAGCTCGCCCAGCAGCTCGCCCCTGGGTCCGAGCGCGATCGTGCCCCCGGTGTAGTTGAGGTGCGGGTCGGGCCCGGTGCGGTTCACGCCCAGGACGAAGGCCTGGTTCTCGATGGCGCGGGCGATGAGCAGGGTGCGCCAGTGCGCCTGGCGGGCGTCGGGCCAGTTGGCGCCGATGGCGAACAGCTCGGCGCCGCGGAGCAGGGCGAGGCGAAACAGCTCGGGGAAGCGCAGGTCGTAGCAGACCGCGGGGCAGACGCGCAGCGGGTCGATCTGGGGCGCGGGCCAGTCGTACAGATCGATGCGATCGCCCCCGGTGAAAGCCTCGCCCTCTCTTCCGTAAGAAAACGGATGGATCTTGGCGTAGTCGCACAGGACGGACCCGTCCGGGGCGAGGGCGGTCATGTGGTTGGTGCCGTGCGTGGCGCCCGCCGCTCGCTTCGGGAGTCCACCCTGGACGATCGCGCCAAGGTCCTCCGCCAGGACGGCGAGGAATCGCGCCGTCTCGGCGCTTGTCTTCTCGGTGGTCCCGATGTTCAGGGAGAAACCGACGGCGAACATCTCGGGCAGCACGATCAGGTCGCCCGGGGCGACGGGCGCGGACGCGAGCAGATCGCGAACACGCTGGAAGTTCTTGGCTGGATCTTCCCAGGCGATGTCGAACTGGACGAGGTGGGCGCGCATAGAACTGAAGGGTAGTGCGGGGGGAGTCCCGCAACCACGCCGTTCTGGCGTGGGTATGAGCCCCGGACGGGGTGACAGACGGGAAAGGCTGGTCTGGTCATGGTGATTACGCCGGGCGGGCGCTCCGAGGGGGGAAGCGGTCCGAGCACGAGCGGTCGGCGCCCGAGGATCCTGCTCGCGAGCAGGTCGCCGCGCCGGCGTCAGCTGCTCAGGGAGCACGGGTTCGAGTTCGATCTTGCGAGCGCGAGCGTGGACGATTCGCACCTGCGCCCGGGGCAGTCCGACGCCCGCGCGTGGGTGATGTCGCTGGCGTTCCTGAAGGCGTCCGCCGCGGTGGGTGACGAGCGGGCCGCGGAGGGCGGTGTGGTCATCCTGGGGGCCGACACGGTGTGCGCCGTCGGGGGGCGGATCATCGGGCAGCCCCGCGACGAGGCGCACGCGCGCGACATGATCAACACCCTGTCCGACGGCGAGCACCAGGTGCTCACGGGCGTCGCGCTGATCTGCCCGGGCACGCTGCGCCGCGAGATCTATGTCGACGAGAGCCTCGTGCGCGTCGGTGTCATCAGCGACGAGCAGCGCGAGTCGTACCTGGCGACCGGGCAGTGGAAGGGCAAGGCGGGCGCGTACAACCTGTCCGAACGGATGGACGCGGGCTGGCCCCTGGAGTGCGTGGGCGATCCGACGTCGGTCATGGGGCTGCCCATGGGGACGCTCGAGCAGCGCGTCAGCGCGTTCTGCGAGCGGGGCGGGGAAGCCGCGGCGTAGTCCCGGTCCGAGAACGACGCAGAGAACATTCAGATCGCTCGATGATCGGCGGATCGTGGGGTAGGCTCGGGTATGCACGAGGCCTCGCCCATCGCCCCGACCTGGATCGTCCTTCCGATGGCGGCGGTGACGTTGGTCGTGATCACGGGGCACCTGATGGCGATGCAGGAGGGCAGGCGCCGGGGGGACGTCCCCGCGAGCCGCTGGCGCATCCGCTCGTGCAACGGCTTCATCATGCTCTTCACCATCCCGCTCATCGCCTACGCGTTCGGCATCGTCACGCCCGACCGCCCCGGGGCGTTCATGCTCGCCTGGACGAGCGTGACCGGGCTGCTGACGATCGTCCTGCTGCTCGCGGCGATCGACATGCTCAACACCTGGCGCCTGCTCAACGCCCAGCGGGCGCAGCGCCGGATCGAGCTGCGGGACGCGAGGCGGGAACTCATCGAGCACGCGATGGCGGTCGCGCGATCGGGGCGCCTCGATCGGCTACCCTTGAGCCATGACGAGCCCCGCGAACCCGGCGATCGCTGAGGCGCCGGGCGCTGACCACTTCGAGAAGTCCGCACGACCGGGCCCGCTGCCCGGGATCGCAGGTCGTGCGTGCGCGCGGGTCTACCGGCGCGAGATCGGGCGGCGCAACGAACGCTTCGACCGGAACGAGGGCGTCACCCGCCTGGACCGCCCGGTGATCTCGGTGGGCAATCTGAGCGTTGGGGGGACGGGCAAGACGCCGATGGTCGCGTGGATCGTGCGTGTGCTGCTGGATGGTGGGCGCAGGCCGTGCGTCGCGATGCGGGGCTACCGGGCCAAGGGCGGGATCTCCGACGAGGCGGCGATCTACCAGAAGCTGTTCATGGAGCTGCCCATCGTCGCCCAGCCCGACCGGGCCCAGGGGCTGCAGGAGCTCTTCGCCCGCCCGGGGGGGCGCGAGATCGACAGCGTCGTGCTCGACGACGGGTTCCAGCACCGGAAGATCGCGCGCGAGCTGGACATCGTGCTCGTGGACGCGTCGCGCAGCCCGTTTCAGGACGCGCTGCTGCCCGCCGGGTGGCTGCGCGAGCCCGTCGGGTCGCTCGCGCGGGCGGGGGGCGTCGTCCTGACGCACGCGGAGCTGGCGACGGACGAAGCGATCGGAACACTCTCGGCGCAGGTCGAGGCGGCGGGCGGCAAGGCCCCCGTCGCCGTCACGCGTCACGCGTGGACGGGGCTGGACGTGCAGCGCCGCTCGGGCGAGGAGCGCCACGAGCTGTCGTGGCTCGAGGGGCAGCGCGTGCTGGCGGTGTGCGCCATCGGCAACCCCGACGCGTTCC
>JAJDDH010000209.1 GCA_029260415.1 Phycisphaerales bacterium
CGGTCACAACGCGCGAGCATCGGCTCGACCGGGCGGAAGACCGCGTCATAGAGACGCCGGGCCGACTTCACGGCCGACGCCTGCCGGCGCGCGGCTCGCCCGGACTCGCCCGGCCCCCGCACCACCACGCGCCGGAGCTGAAACCCGAACGCCGCGGTGACGTCGTCGAGTTCATCGGATGTTGTCTGCAGCTTCACCAGGCGGACCGATCGGTGACGCAAGCAGTAGCAGACCAGGCCGTCGTGGTGGCGGGCGTAGACCAGCGTGGCGCTGCCCTCCGGGATAGACGCGGCCAGGTCCTCCGCGGACATCGGCGTCGCCAGCACACCACGAGCCGCGCGCGACGACGACAGACGGGTCTCCACCGCCGCGACGTCCGCCTCGGCCTCGTGCAGCATCCCCAGCCAGTCGCCGCCGAACCCAGACCCATCGCTCCCGCCCGCCGGATCGATGCGGCTGTACAGGTAGTTCACGCGCGCTCGTCCGCTCGCCAGACGCTCGAGCAGCCCACGATCCTCGTCCGTTGCGTGCCCGCCGATCTGCTCCGCGAGCTCCACCCCGCCCTGGACCGTTTCAAGCAGCGCCCGCGAACGGGCCCGCTCGGTCAGATCAAAGGCTTCGACTACAGCGCCTGGGGCGTCGGTGTCGAGCAGCGCGTCCGCCGCGTCCTGGTAGATCAGGCTGTGATCGCCGAGGAACGCGGCCCGGAAGCGGTCGCCCTGCAGGGCGCCGCGGATACGCTCGATCTCGTCGATCGAGCGCCGGTAGTGCTCCTTCGACTCTTCCACACGACCCTCTGCCGCGAGCGACCGCCCAAGACGATGGTGCAGATCGGCGCGCACCGGCGGCAGGCCAATCGCCTCAGCGAACACGAGCGCCTCTCGGAGCAATGCCTGCGCGTGCGTCGCCTGGCCCGTTCGATCAAGCACACCCGCGAGAATGGTCCGCCGCACGATCTTGTTGATCGGAGAATCTGTGATCGACTCGTCGCCCAGCGACGCGAGTCTCGATGCGCTGGCCAGGTCGCCCCGGCGCAGCGCCAGCTTGGCCCGAAGAAGATCTGTTCTCGTGCTCGCCTGTTCGTTCCCGAGGCCTTGCCACGCCGCGCCAGCTCTTTCGAGGACCTCGCCCGCGGCTCCGGGCTCAGCGTCAATCAGCAACGCCCCGAGCCCTGTCAACGCCCGCGCGTGCTCCGCGACCAGACCGGCGGACACAAGCGCCTCTGAGGCGCGCGTGTAGAGCGCGATGGCCTCCTGGAACAGTCCTGTCGCCGCGAGAACGTCCGCGAGTTCCGCCTCGATCCGGGCCAGATCGCCCGGCGCCCGGTCCCGCTCGAAGAACCGGCGCGCGTGCTCGAACTGACGGATCGACTCCGACAGCCGCCCCTGGCGACCGAGCAGATCCGCGAGGTTGCCGCGGACAATCGCCGCGACCCGGTCCATGCCGGCCAGCTCAAGCAGCTCATACGACCGGCGGAACGCGTGCTCAGCGTCCTTGAACCGCCCCAGCTCCAGAAGCGTCTCCGCCCGGTTCGACTGGATCTGCGCCGAGAGCGTCGGGTCCGAGCAGGCCAGCTCCAACGCCCGATCGAACCGGTCGACGGACTCGCCCCATCGCCCGAGCATGCGGAGGATGATCGCGTGATTTGTCACGGCGCGCACCGCCAGCTCGGGTTTGCGGTCCGCCTCGAAGATCCGCTCAGCGTAGACGCACGCCTCGATCGCCTCATCGAACCGGCCGAGCCGAGCCAGCGACTGTGCTTTCGCGAGGCTGGCGCGGGCGTCTTCGAGCGGGTCGCCATGCTCCAACGCGATCGCGGACGCCTCGACCAGAGCGTTGATCGCCTCATCGAATCGGTTCGCGTAGTTCAGCGCGTGCGCCCACGCGCTGCGGGAGCGGGCGCGAGCCGTGGGAAGGTCGAGCCGATCTGACAGCAGGCGCAGAACCTCGCCCATCGCCAGCGCCCGGTCCAGATCGCTCATGACCAGATCACGCACCTCGTCCACGAGCTCAAGGAGCACGGGCTCACCCAGCTCGGTGGTCATCGCCTCCCGCTCACGCTGACCGGTCGGGAGCGAGAGGAGATGCTCGACGCGGGATCTTGCGTCCGGATCTGGCATGCTCAGGGGATCTGCACAGGGCTCGCCTTGATCTCGAGCTTGCCCCGTCGGAGGAGCATCTCGTACGACCCAGCGAGCAGGCTGGTCCGGAACGCGCCGTCATTGGCGTCGAGTGTCAGGTCCGGCGCGGTCCCGCCGGCATCCACGATCGTGACGGTCCAGTCTCCGTCCTCGTCAGCGTCGATCTGCCCCTCCACGAGCCACGCGTCATCCCCGTTGGGAGAGATCTCAAGATCAATATCAGCGCCTTCACAAGAGAACGCGACCTGCGCGGTACCACCCGCGCCGCGGATCCCTGCAACCGCGGGGGTCAGACGGGAGTCGAAGTCGAGCGCCGCGACAATCTGGCGCAGTCCATCGCTCAGCCTGTCGATCATGCCCGGGCGAGACTCGCGGAGCAGCTTCTTGGCCGCGTTGACGGCGCTGGCTGCAGGCTCACATTCCGCCTCGCCCGAGAGGAAGCGCACCGCGTCAAGGATGCGCTCGTAGCGCTGCCGCAACTCCGGTTCGTGGCCGATGCGGTCCCGCAACTCCGCCGCGGATTCGGCGTCAAGCTCGTCGTGGGCCAGAGCGGTGAGCCGCTCGATATCAGAGGGTTGGTGGGTCATGGTGTGTCCTCGAGGAAAGAGAGGCGGCGGGCCCCAGCCAGATACGCGCCGGACCAGAAACCGACTGAATCGCCCTCAGGCATCCGCTATCCCTCTCCCGGGGCGTCCTGCGCCAGGTCAGAAAGCTTCTGAAGGCACCTGGCCCGCCGGGGCCCGATCGATCCGCGGGGCATCCCGAACTGCTGGGCAATCACGTCATACGACGGGCGGTCAGACCGGAACAGCGTCTCGAGCAGCGTTCGGCACTCCGGCCCGATCCTGACCATCGCCTCGCGAAGCCGCTGGCGGCGTTCGATCAGCTCGAGTTCCGCGTGTGTCCCGATCGGCGCCTCGCCCTCGGCCTGAGCGCTGCGGGGTGTCGGCGCTCCCTTCCGCATGACCCGCCAAGTCTCGCGCTGCGTCGTGGTGATCAGCCACGCGGGGAGGGTCCGAGCGTCACGGAGCGTGGGCAGGTGCTTGACGACCAGGGCCCACACAGCCTGAAAGACGTCCTCGCTGTCCTGGCGCCCCAGCCCGTGGCGCGCGGGGATTGAGTACACAAGCCGCGAGTACCGGTCGATCAGGACGGACCACGCCCTGTCATCGCCGTCGAGACAGCGCGCGACAAGCTCCGAGTCCGAAGTTTCGGGGGATTGGCTCTGGTTCATCGCGGGCATGCGGCTCCGAGGTGGTGGCAGTGTAAACGCCGATGCCGGGGATCGAGCCGCCCGGTAGGGATCAACACACAAGTTTTCGAGACGCCCTGTATCCAGGGCCGGTTATCAGCCTCTTGCGAGCATCGCCGCGGAGCGGTGGGGGAATCCCGCCCGCGGAGGCCGTCCCCGGCTCACGTCCGAGCCCGGGGGTTAACCGAAACGTGCGGGGCTGCACGCAAGGAGAACACGATGTTCAACAAGATGACGAAAGCGGCAGGCGCTGCCGCGGTCCTCGGGATCGCCGGGATGGCGTCCGTCTACGCCGGTGGCGGCGGCGGCTACGCCGACCAGGTCCGCGTCGAGGCTCGCATGGAGCTCGGCAACGACCAGGCCCAGGCCAAGGCCCGCTACCGCGATCGCTTCCGCAACGGCCTGCTCGAGCAGCGATTCGACGTCGAGGCCGAGGACTTCAAGCCCGGAGCGGAGCTCGTGGTGAGTGTCAACGGCACGACCGTTGGCTCCATCTTCGTCAACGATCTGGGCGTCGCCGAGATGCAGCTCCGGACCGCTGAGTTCATCGACGATCCCGGTGACGGCACGCCCATCGCCCCGGACTTCCCGCGCCTGATGCCCGGCGACACGGTCTCCGTGGGCCCCTTGGACGGCGTGTTCAAGTAAGCCCCACCAACGCAGTCTCCCGACCCAGCGCCTCGCACGGCGAGACCCGTGCGAGGGCTTTTACCGAGGCGATAGTCCCGCCCGGACCCGCCGTACCGCCCAGGAGATGAGCCATGCATCACGCCGCCCCGCGCCTGACAACGATCCTTGTCCCCGCCGCCCTCGCCGTGAACGCGCTCGCGCAGCCCACCATTCCCGCCGAGTTCGACGCCCCCGGCGCGACCCTCGACCGCCTGTTCACCATCGGCGGCGTCGCGGGCTTCACCGTAACCGAGTCTGCCCAGACCCTCTTCCAGGGCGGTTCGCTCCAGCTCGACATCGGGTTCAACGCCGGCGGCTTCTTCTCATTCCAGAACGTCGGCATCGGGGCGCAGAACGTCTCCGGGGGCGCGTTCAGCCCGGAGCCCGGAGCCGATACCTTCAGCGTCACCATCGACGCCCCCTCCCCGTCCGTGGGCGGGCTCCGCCTCCTGGTCACCCTCCGCGACGACGACAATAACGACGGCGTGGTCGACCTGGGCGACGATGACGAGTGGCTCAGCAGCCCGGTTGCCATCACGCCGGGCCTCGACGTCTACAACATTCCGCTAAGCGCGTTCACCGACGCAAACCCGGGCGATGGCGACGATCTGCCCAACATCGCCTCGGGCGCTGCGGGAACCATGATCCTGACGATCGAGACCGCCGAGTCGCTCCCGGGAGGGCGTGTCACCCAGCCGATCTCCGTCCATCTCGACCACGCGGGCGTGTACAGCGGGGATCAGAGCCTTCCAGGCGTTGGCCCGTGCAACGCTGCAGACCTCGCCGATCCCCTTGGCGCACTGGATTTCTCTGACGTGCTCGCCTTCCTCAGCGCGTTCGGCTCGCAAAGCCCCTCCGCGGACCTGGCGCCCCCTGCAGGATCGTTCGACTTCACCGACGTGATCGCATTCCTGACCGCGTTCGGCAGCGGCTGCCCGTAGTCGCTGCAAGTTGAACGCTGACTCCCCCCGGCAGTCCGTGCCCGCCCCGCGGTGCGGGCTGCCTTTCTGCGCTCACGACGCACGCCCGAGACCGTTCGAAATTGCTCGGAATCGCGTGTATCCGGCGCTCCTCTGCCGCCTCTTCCTTAGAGAACCCCTCTCTCCCCAATCACAGAAACGCACCAGGAGCAATGAGATGACCCGCAAGACCACGATCCTCGCAACCCTTTCCGTTCTCGCGCCCGCCTCGCTCGGCGCGATCGACTTTGCCGCGCCGTCCAGCCTGGCAACCCCCACCCGCCCCGGCGGCATCGCCTCGGGCGATTTCAACGCAGACGGCATCGCCGATCTTGCCATCGCCACCGACACCATCGATAAGATCGATGTCTTCTTCGGAACAGGCGGCGGGGCGTTCGGCGCCGCGACCCCGATCTTCACCGGCGCGGGCACGGGGCCTGACGCCCTCCGGGCCGCGGACATCGACGGAGACGGGGACCTCGACCTGGCTGTCGTCCTGAACAACACTAACACGCTTCGCATCTACACCAACAGCGCTGGCGTCTTCTCCGCTGGCCAGAGCATCGCCCTCGGCGCTGACGCTCGCTCCCTCATCACCGCAGACTTCAACGCGGACGGCACGCCCGACTTCGCGACAGCGAACCGCGACTCCAACTCCCTCTCCGTCGTTCTCAACAACGCGGGCGTCCTCGCCCCCGCGACCTCCGTCGCCGTCGGCGGCGAGCCCCGCGGCGTTGGCGCCGGCGACTTCAACTCAGACGGCATCATGGACCTGGCCGCCAGCGATCGCGACAGCCGCACCGTCAAGGTCTTCGCGGGCAACGGGGCGGGCGCCTTCGCGCTCAGCGCCACACTCCCGACCAACGCCCTCGTCCGTCCTGACGGTGTCATCGCGATCGATATCGATGGCGACGGCGACGACGACCTTGCCTCGACCGTGTCCGATGACGTCTTCAACGCGGTTGCCCTGTACACGAACAACGCCGGCGTCCTGTCGGCCCCCACGTTCAGCTTCGTGAACGCGTTGAATCCCAGCGAAATCGCCGCCGCTGATCTTGACGCCGACGGCGATTTCGATATCGTGACCAGTAACAGTGACTCCAATAGTGTTTCCATCATGGAGAACACGGGCGGGTCGCTGGCCGCGGGCGTCGCGATGCCCGCCGGAACCCGCCCGGGACCGAGCGTGCTCGCCGATCTCGATGGCAACGGGTCGGTTGACATGGCCGTGACGAACCGCGACAGCAATAACACGACCATCTGGCTCAACGCCGGCGCCGCCGGCGCGTGCAACGTCGCGGATTTCGCTGAGCCCTTCGGCGCCCTGGATTTCTCCGATGTCGTTGCTTTCCTCAGCGCCTTCGGCGCCCTCGACCCCGCCGCCGATCTCGCCGCACCCTTTGGTCAGCATGACTTCAGCGACATCGTCGCCTTCCTCTCGGCTTTCGGCGCCGGCTGCCCGTAACCCCTCCCGCTCACTCACCACTCGGTGAGCACCCTCTCGCGGGCCGCGCCCCATCCGGCGCGTCCCGCATTCCGGAGTCGATTTCGAATCACTCCGCTCACGCCCGACCCAACGGGAGGATCCCCATGCGAGTCCAGCACGCCGTTCCCATCCCCGCACTGCTCATCGCGTCCGCCGCATTCGCGCAGGACGTCTCCTGGCAGCTCATCCGCCCGTCCAACACGGGCATCCCAGGCGACTACACCCAGTCGATCTTCATCGACGACGATGACTCGCCATGGATCTCCGGCTACGTCACCTTCTGGGAGGAGGGAGGCGTCGCTCACTTCGACGGCAC
>JAJDDH010000210.1 GCA_029260415.1 Phycisphaerales bacterium
GTGTTCACCTGTCTCGTGGGGCAGATGGTCACCCCGCCCGACGGCGCCCCCGCGGACCTGGTCACCCTCGCCCAAACCCTGGGCGACGGGGTCGTCCCCGTCGCCTCCGCCCAGCTCGAGGGGTGCGACGACATCGTCCGCCTGGGCGCCAACCACCGGTCGATGATCCGCTCGCTCCCGCTCAGCAGCGGGCAGACGCCCCCGCCGGGCATCGGGGTGGTGCTCGACCGCCTGTCCGAGTTTCTCGAGCCCTAGACCCAACTCCCGTATCGACACCAAACAGGCGCGCGGGTAGGCTGGTGCTGTGGCCCAGCGACGCCATCACTACGAGCGAGCCTTCGAGGCGTACCTGCGCGAGCGGCGCATCCCGTACGTCGCCGTGAACGAGGCCCGCAAGGCCCTGCTCCCGCACGGCGCCCGCCTGCGCCTGGACGGCGCGGGCGACGCGGGCCCGGACCTCAAGAGCTTCGATTTCGTCGTCTACGGCGAGAACACCAACATGCTCATCGAGATCAAGGGGCGCAAGGTCCCCGCGCGCAAAGGGACCGGTCGCGGGCGGGGAGGCGGGCGGCTCGAGAGCTGGGTCACGCTCGACGACGTCGCCTCGCTCCGGGCCTGGCAGCGCCTGTTCGGGCTGGGGTACGAGGGGGCGTTCGTGTTCGTCTACCACTGCGAGGACCAGCCCCCCGACGGGCTGTTCCAGGAGGTCATCGAGCGCGAGGGTCGCTGGTACGCGCTGCGGGCGATCTCGCTGGACGATTACGAGGCGTCGATGAAGACCCGCTCGCCCCGCTGGCGGACGGTGGACCTGCCCACCGAGGCCTTCGCCCGCCTGAGCCGCCCGTTCACGGCCCCGTCTGACCCCTGCCCCCAGGGGCTGGGCCCGGAGCCCGACGCCGGCTCGGCGCTGCCCGCGCTGGCCCCGATCGGGGGCGGGCCCGGGTGACAACGGTTTACCGCCGCCCGCCCGCACCGTAGCATCACGTCATGGCCAAGCACCCCACCACCCGCGCCCCCCGCCTCCGCTCGAGCCTGATCGGGCTGATCTGGCTCGCGGCCGCGTCGGCGCCCGCGCTCGCCCAGCAGACCAGCTCGCTCCGCCCCCCCGCTCCGCGGGAAGACCCCTCGTCGCCGATCGTGCTGACGATCCTGACCATGGTGATCCTGGTCGTCGCGACGCTGTTCGTTACCGTCTTCCCGTCCAAGCGCGGGCACCAGGACTGAGCCGGCGCGCCCGGACCGACCGGCGCCGGGCCAGCAGACACACCGCTCGCGGGGTTCATGAGACAGGAGGCCAACATGCGCCGACAACAGACCCGTGCCCTGATCGGACTCAACGCCGTGCTGCTGATCGCCTTGGGCGCCGTCAGCCTCACCCCCGACGCCGGCGCCCAGCAGAACACGAACCGGAGCCCGGGCGCCTACAGCATCGTCGGCGGCGAGCTCTCCAGCGGCAACGCCAACGGCGTCTACGTGCTCGACTCGACCAACCGCGAGCTGATCCTGCTCAGCTGGGACAACTCCCGCAACAGCGTGAAGTTCCTGGGCTACCGTGACCTCAACAGCGACGTCAACGCGGAGCCCACCCGATGAGCGAGCACACCACCAGCCAGACCAGCCGCGCCGCCGGGGCCGCCCTGTGCCTGAGCGCGACGGCCATCGGCGCGCTGATCATCGCCCAGGGCGCCGGGCTCTTCGACACCCGCGCCAGCGCCGACATGACCATCGCCAACGCGGGCATCTCCATGATGACCACGCGCTCAGGGAACACCGAGCCGCTGTTCATCGTGGACGACCGGACCGAGACGCTGTTCGTGTACAAGCACGACCAGACCCGGTTCGAGCTGTGGGCCAAGCACAGCCTGCCCGAGCTGTTCACCGAGGCCCGCTCGCGGTCCGTCGGTTCACCCAGGCCCTAACACAAGGCGCCGCCCAGCCCATGCCCATCCAGCCGCTGCCCCAGTTCGAGACCGACCTCGCCGAGCACCTCAAGGAGAAGGAGGACCGCGAGGCGTACGAGCGGCTCAACGCGCCAAGCACCATCGTGGTGCGGTTCGGGGTGATGCGCATGGTCGGCGAGTTCCCGTACCGGGGCGACGCCAAGCCGGGCTGCGGGTCCAAGATCGTCGTCCGCACCCACCGGGGGCACGAGATCGGCGAGATGCTCACCAGCACCTGCCCCAACGCGGGCTGCGCCAGCTCCGTCTCCCGCAAGCAGATGCTCGACTACATCGAAAGCTCGGGCGGTCGCGACTACCCGTTCTACTCCAAGGGGCGGGCCCTGCGCATCGCCTCGGGCGAGGACCTGGACCGCCAGGCCCAGATCGAGCAGTCCAAGCACGGGCTCCGCGCCCTGGGGCGTGAGGTGCTCAAGCGCATGAGCATCGACGCCAAGCTCGTGGACGTCGAGCCCATCCTGGGCGGCGAGCGCACCTGCGTCTACATCACCAGCGAGCAGCGCATCGAGACCCCCGAGCTCACGCGCGAGCTCAAGGCCGCGCTGGACCAGCACGTCGAGGTCCGCACCATCGGCGCCCGCGACGAGGCCCGCATCAACGCGGACTACGAGCGCTGCGGGCAGTACTGCTGCTGCAAGAGCTTCCTCAAGGTGCTCAAGCCCGTGTCGATGAAGTCCGCCAAGACGCAGAAAGCCACGCTCGACCCGCTCAAGATCTCCGGTCGCTGCGGGCGCCTGATGTGCTGCCTGCGCTACGAGGACCAGACCTACGACGAGCTGCGCAAGAACCTGCCCAACCGCAAGTCACGCGTGGGCACCCCCGAGGGCGACGGGTACGTCATCGACACGCAGATCCTGACCCAGCTGGCGCTGGTCCGTCTGGACTCGGGTGAGCAGGCCGCGATCCCGGTCGAGAACATCACCGAGCCCGACTCGATGACGCCCCCGCCCATGCCCGCGCCCCGCGCACCCGGCCCGCGCGCCCCCCGCCCGGAGCGTCAGAAGTCCGGGCAGGCCCGTTCGAGCGAGCCGCGCCCGGGGCCCAAGGGCGAGTCTCCGCCCGCCGAGGGCGAGGGCAAGGCCCCCACCAAGCGTCGCCGCCGACGCCGGCGGAGCGGGTCTTCGGGCGAACCGGGCGCCCCGGACGCGCCGCGCCAGAACCAGCC
>JAJDDH010000211.1 GCA_029260415.1 Phycisphaerales bacterium
AAAGCCGCCGGGCGAGGTCTCCACCGGGCGGCTTTGGGCTGTTTCCATTCGCTTTGGATCGAGCGTTAGAAGCAGACATACTGGTAAATGTAATCCCATCCAGTCCAGTACCATTCGTAGTAACACATGATCGTTTCCTCTCTCTCTTGGGGGAAGCGGAGGTGGCCGCTTCGATAAGTCCTATATGCACCTGCATTGGACGCGCGGGTGTGATCGAAAGCACAGGGCTGCATTTTTTGGTTGAACGGGCTTTGCGGCGGTGGCGGTGTGGGTCGCCCTGGTCCCCGGCTCGGTGGCCGGGGCGTTCTGAGGTTATTTCTGGATTTCGTCGTACAAATCACGCCACTGTGGATTGATGCGTTCGATCAGTTCGAGTTTCCATGCACGTCGCCATCTCTTCAATGTGCGTTCGCGCGCACGGGCGTCATTGAAATCATTGTGTTCCTCGACGAAAACGAGCCTTCGTATCTTGTAATACCAAGGGCGGCAATTGTTGACCCATTTCACCGGGATGATTTTACCCTCCGGCAAGGCGCGTACTGCGCCGCGGTACAGGTACCGTAAGCAGTACGCAACGCTGCGGGAGGGCAAAAGAATCCGGCCTGCGGTGGGCCATTCCGGCCCGTCGACCGCGTTGCGGGCCTTGTCCGATACACCGCATCGCACTGCGGCCCGCGCCTCGTCGAGCGAGCCGGAATGGCCCATGAAATGGGTCAATAATTGCCGCCCTTGGTATAACGCTTGGTGAAACTCGTGATGGCTTCGGTCCTGTGGACTTGCAAACGTTGTGGCAAGCGCGCGGTCATTCCAACGTAAAGTGTGCCGTTCCTTTCGCTTGCGAGAATATAAACGTGGTATCGGCTCATGATGTCATCGCTGTTTAGGACATCCCGGGCTTGACCCGGGATCCAGGGGCTTTGCGGCAAGTCCCTTCCATATCGCTCTAGCCCCCGGCTCGGTGGTTGGAGCGTTTTTCTTTGCCATCTCCCCCCTCAATGGAAATCCCGCGAGGGGAACAGGACCTTGGCTTGCTCGCGCGGGTGGCGGGGGCGGGGGATGGGGCGGTGCTTGGGGCGCAGGCGGCTGTCATAGGACGGCGGGTGGGAAACCTCGTCGGCGTGGGCGAGGGCGGGGTCGAAATCGCGTTCGCCGAGCGCGCCGAGCAGATGCGAGCGGTCTTCGAGATGTTCGGCGAGCAGATGGATGACGAGGCCTTCACGCTGCACCCGGCCACGCACCAGAAGAAGCCGAGCGGTGAGCACGATGCGGCGATATTTCTCGTAAACCTTCGACCAGACGATGATGTTGGCGACGCCGGTCTCGTCTTCCAACGTTGCGAAAATCACACCCTTGGCGGTGCCCGGACGCTGACGCGCAATGACGAGGCCGCAGACGCTTGCCTTGGTCTCGGGCGTAATGGTTTTCAGGGTTTCGCTGCGCACCACGCCTGGGAAGCACGGGCGCAGAAGTGAAAGTGGGTGCGCCTTGAGAGAGAGTCGCAGGGCCGCATAGTCTTCGATGACATGCTCGCCGAGCGTCATGTCGCGCAGAATAACATCCGCTTCCGCGCCATGATCGGGTTCGCCGGCGGCGGTGAACAGCGGCAGGGGCGAGGTGCCGAGCGCCTTTATGTGCCACAGCACGTCACGGCGTTTGAGTTCCATGGACTGGAACGCGTCCGCGTTGGCGAGGGTTTCGAGCACGGAGGGTTTGAGGCCCGCGCGCAACCAGATGTCGTTCGGGGCAGCGTAGAAATTGCCGCGCGCGGCAACGAGCCAGTCGGCATCGTCCTGCATCAGCCCCTTGATCTGGCGCAGTCCTATTCTCAGCGCGTAATAGGGGCTCTCCATGGCGGGCTCAAGAGTGTAGTCCCAGTGCGAATAGTTGACGTCCGGCGGGCGCACCTCGACGCCGTGTTCGCGCGCATCGCGCACGATCTGGGCGGGGGCGTAAAACCCCATGGGCTGGGAGTTCAAAAGTGCGCAGGCGAAGACGTCCGGATAATGCTTCTTCATCCACGCCGATGCATAGACAAGCAGCGCAAAAGAGGCGGCATGGCTTTCGGGAAAACCGTAATCGCCAAAACCCTCGATCTGACGGAAACAGCGTTCGGCGAACTCTTCCTGATAGCCGCGCGAGGTCATGCCGGTGATGAATTTGTGCTTGAAGGAATGGATTGTGCCGACGCGCCGGAAGGTTGCCATGGCGCGCCGCAAGCCGTCTGATTCCGACGGGGTGAAGCCCGCGGCAACAACGGCGATTTTCATCGCCTGTTCCTGAAACAGCGGCACGCCCAGGGTGCGGTGCAGAACGCCTTTCAGTTCTTCTGAAACATAATCCACCGCCTCTTCACCGTTGCGGCGGCGAATGTAGGGATGCACCATGTCGCCCTGAATGGGGCCGGGGCGGACGATGGCCACCTCGATCACGAGATCATAGAAATTGCGCGGTTTCATGC
This sequence comes from Phycisphaerales bacterium, assembly GCA_029260415.1. Lineage (GTDB taxonomy): Bacteria > Planctomycetota > Phycisphaerae > Phycisphaerales > UBA1924 > JAJRXR01. The sequence continues at coordinate 2,459 of JAJDDH010000211.1, forward strand.
GCGGCAGGAACGACATCTGGGCGCGGCTTTCGACCTGAAAGACGCCGAGACTGTCGGCTTCGCAGAGCATGTCATAGACCGCCTTGTCATCGGCGGGGATGGTGGCGAGATCAAAGCGCTGCCCGTAATGCTGACGGATCAGGTCAAAGCCCTTGCGCAGGCAGGTGAGCATGCCCAGGCCAAGGACGTCGATCTTCAGGATGCCAAGGGCGCTCAGGTCATCCTTGTCCCACTCCACCACGGTGCGGTCTTCCATGGCGGCATTTTCTATCGGTACCAGTTCATCAAGGCGGCCGCGGGTGATGATAAAGCCGCCCACATGCTGGCTCAAATGGCGGGGGAAGCCGATCATCTCATGGGCGAGGTCAAGCGCCAGGCGAAGCCGGTTGTCGCTTGGGTCAAGCCCGACCTCGGATACCTGTTCATCGGGAATGCCGTCCGATGACCAGCCCCAGGTCTGGGAGGCGAGGGCTGCGACCGTATCTTCTGACAGGCCGAGCGCCCGACCCACTTCGCGGATGGCACTGCGGGCCCGATAGTGGATGACAGTGGCGGCAAGGCCGGCGCGTTCGCGGCCATATTTTTTATAGATATACTGGATCACCTCCTCGCGGCGTTCATGTTCGAAATCAACGTCGATGTCCGGTGGCTCATTGCGTTCAGCGGAAACGAAACGCTCAAACAGAAGGTCCATGTGCGCTGGATCGACAGAGGTGATGCCAAGCACGTAGCAGACGGCTGAGTTGGCGGCTGAACCACGGCCCTGGCAGAGAATGCTGCTGGAGCGGGCAAACTGCACGACATCATGGACAGTGAGAAAATAGGGCGCAAAATTGAGCTCTTCGATGAGTTCCAGTTCGTGGGCGATCTGGGCATGAACCTTGTCCGGGGCTCCATAGGGATAACGATCGGGCATCTGTTTTCCGACCAGATGCACAAGCTCTTCCTGGGGCGTGCGGCCCTCATGGGTGATCTCATCAGGATATTCGTAGGCCAGCTCCTCAAGATTGAAAGTGCAACGGTTTGCAATCTCTGTCGTATGCGCCAAGGCCTCTTCATGGCCCTCAAAGAGAGTGGCCATCTCGGTTGACGATTTCAGATGACGTTCCGCATTCTTGAGAATCAGGGCACCGGCATTGTCGATGGTGCATTTCTCGCGCAGGCAGGTCATCACATCGGCCAGAGGGCGGCGGCGGGGGGCGTGCATGAGTACGTCGTTGACCGCCAGTAACGGGGTTTTGCAGGCGCCAGCGATCCTCGCCAGCTCCTGCAACCGGGCCCGGTCGCGGCCAAGATAAAGGTTCTGGGCGGCAAGATAGATATTCCCCGGCGACAGCTCTGCGAGCGTGATCAAACATTCTGAAAGTTCGGGGCCGGGGCGTTCAGGCGCCAGCACAGCAAGGATGAGGCCTTGGCTGTGATCTGCAACATCTTCAAGGGTGATCAGGCACTCACCCTTAGGCGCGCGGCGGCGGCCAAGCGAGATCAGGCGTGAGAGGCGGCCATAGGCGTTGCGGTCCGTGGGGTAGGCGGTGAGGCTTTGACCGCAGGCAAGATCAAGCCGGGCGCCGACAATAAGCTGGATGTCGTGTTCTTTGGCCTCGCAATGAGCGCGCACCACGCCGGCCAGAGTGTTGCGGTCGGTAATGGCGATGGCTCTATACCCAAGGAGGGCTGCCTGGCGCACCATTTCTTCCGGTATGGATGCACCCTCCAGAAAACTGAAGGCGCTGCGTACATGTAACTCTGCATAAGGCAGTTCCACATAAGGGGATGCAGGGGTTTTCTTCACGAGAACAGCCCGTGCAAAAACCAGCGTCGGGGCTGTTCAGGGGCGGATCCTGCGGTTTCAAAAACCCAGAGCCGCAAGCCTTCCTCATCCTGCAGCCACCAGTAATCGCGTGCCCCGGAGCGCCAGGCGGGATCATCCCACCACCATTCAGGGGTGATGCGTTCCGGCCCGTCACGCCAGGTGATGCGGTGCTCGCGGCCTTTCAGGCAGAAACTGTGCGGTGTCATCTCCTGCAGGGGTTCTGGATAACTCAGGAGACGCACCGGCCTTTCATGATCAGGCCAGTGTGCCGGCTGCGGTTCGTGCAGACTGGCCGCATTGGCAATGAAGGCTCGCTCGGGAATATGGGTGTCGGCGGGGGCAAAACTCAGGACATGTTCAAAGCCGATACGGTTGCCGATACGGTCAAGCAGGGCGGGCAGGCCTGTCGAGACGGCGCCTTCGGCAAGGCTCAGGGAGACATCGTCGCGCGGCTCCACCTGGGGCATGGTGACTTGCGCACGCTCGATACCAAAGCCCGCATCAAGGCCGTCGAGATGTTCAGCAATGAGGCGGGTCAGATGATCCGGCTGATTTACGGGGCTTGAGGTGCCGGCAACGATTGATTGCTGCGTACCGTCAACCCGTTCGATGGCAAAGACAATGCGGCGGCAGCCCAGGCGCTCCCGGTCCAGGCGCTGACAGAGCTTTGCAGTGAGAATGTCAAGCGCTGCCGCCACATCCGATGTCAGGGCGATGGGTTCGGGAAAGCCCATGCGCGCCACGTAAGGCGGGCGAAAGGAAAGCGTATCCAAGGGTTCGGGGGCTGCGCCTAAGGCCTGGCGCAGGCGTTCCAGGGTGGCGCGGCCAAAGCGTTTGGCAAGGGCTGCAGACTGGAGCGGGTAAAGGGCGCCGATGGTGTCGAGCCCCAGACGCTTGAGGGTGGCACAGGTGCCGGGATCAAGCCGCAGGCCCGCAACGGGAAGGTTGCGCAAAACATCGCGGGCATGGCCAGGCGGGGCAATCATGCCGTCGTCTTTTCCATATCGGGCAAGAGCCCAGGCCGTGCCCGCCGTGTCAGCCAGGGCGCAGTGGGCGCGCACGCCTAGGCGCGGCAGGCTTGCGGCCAGGGAGG
>JAJDDH010000212.1 GCA_029260415.1 Phycisphaerales bacterium
GGTCGGGTTTGTGGGTGATATTCCGCACACGTGGGTCGGCTCAGCCTTCATCCTGTCGTTCTACTCGCTCTTCGCCTACGAGCGGGGCGACACCCTGGTTGTGGCGCCGGCGCTGGATCGCGCGTGGATCGAGAGCGACGAAGGTGTCACCGTCGATGACCTGCACACCCGCTGGGGCGGGCTCGGCTACACGTGCAAACGCGAAGGGGACGTGATCACCCTCTCGATCACCCGGGCCCCCGCGGCTCCAGGCGGGCTTGTGCTCTGCCCACCGAGCGGTGGGCCGTACGACCTGTACCTGGATGGATCGACACTGACACCCGGCCCCGACGGGCGGGTGGTTGTTCCCTCAGCCCCGACGACGGTTGAGTTCAGAGTGCGGGACTGACCGTGTATCAGCCCGGTCGCCCGGGCGGGCAAGCCCTAGACTTGGGCATCAGACACTTCAGCGTGCACAACACCGCATCGACCTCCCGCCGTACGCCGATCGCCGCCGAGTTCGCGCGGCGGTCGTGGTAGAGCTGCCCTGCGCCGCCTGCGAGGGGACCTGTTGCACCGGGCACCGGGGCGTGCTCCTCGATGACGGGTCGATACTCCCCTTCGTGGATGGGCGGTGCCCGCATCTCGCCCCCGCTGGGCGCTGTCAGATCTACGAGACCCGCCCGCGCGGATGCCGAGCGTTTGACTGCTCCCATGAGCCCGGGTATCTCCGGGCGCACCCCCACGTCGCCGCCTTGCTCACGCTCTACGGCATCGCAGTTGTCGCGGCAGCGCCCGAACCGCCGACTCCGACTGGCGAAGCGATCCAGGGCGCCTGATCTGCGCAACGAGTTGTCAGGCACTTCGAATCGGTGATCCCGATGCGCCCTCCGCGCTCATGGGGCCGCGGTCTGAGGGGTCAACCGTCGAATCCTCGCGTTGCGGAACCGGATCTGCAGCGGGTCTTCCAGGTCACCCACGTCGTGGACCTGGAATCCGATGTGCCCCTCGGGGGTCGCGGCGTCGTAGATCTCCGCGCCGGGTACGCCGTTGATCCAGGTGCGGATGACCGGGCCTGTCGCGACCACACGGAACTCGTTCCAATCGCCCGGTCGGAAGGCGCGTCTGGCGTACTCGGCGGCGTGCAGCGGGTGCAGCCAGCCGCGGCGCTGCTCGTCGTAGATCCCTGCGGAGTACGAGCGGGCGGCGGGGTCGATCTCGATCTGGTAGCCGCGGAGACCCCCGGCGCGGTTGTCGGATCCGCCGATGACGTGGCTCCGGATCTGCACGCCCGAGTTGAGGCGCGGATCGACACGGGCCTCGTAGACAAGCTCAAAGTCCGCGTATGTGGATTTCGTGGTGTAGAACGAGTTGGGCGAGCGCGGTGTGGATGTGCCGGTCAGCACTCCATCGGCGCGCTCGTAGCTGGCCCGTCCGCCGCGAATCATCCAGTCGTCGTCGGTTGTGCTCGTGAACAGGTCGGCCCAGGCGCCTGGGGTGTATGGGATGGCCCGGAGCGGCGCGATCCACACGTTCCGGTAGCGGACGGGTCCGTCCGCGTCCGAGGCGTGGTCCTGGAAACGCAGCGGTCCGATCTGGACGCTCAGGTCCTCGGCGGGCCGCTCCGCGTTGGCCCGCTGCGACCCCGTGCCGTGCGGGAGGGCGACATCGTCGTGGATGAGCACGCCGTTCCAGTACACAGTCACGCGGGCGTCTTCGGTCTTTGACCCATCCACGAAACGCGGGGCGCGGAACCAGATGTCGTAGGCCTGCCACGCGCCGGGCCCGGCTGACGCGTTGGCGTCGGGTCGTTTGATGTTGTAGAGAGCGCCCGCCTCGTTGAGGGCGGGCGGGGCCTCGCCTGGCGGGGTGTTCAGGACCTGAATCTCATAACGCCCCTGGAGGTAGACGCCGCTGTTGCCGCCCATCTGCCCGGAGCCGCCCGGGGGGCTGAGCCACTCAACATGCAGGCGCGCATCGGCGAACTCGGTCGTGCTGACGAGATCGCCGCTGCCCTCCCCCACCGCGATGAAGTCATGGCCCGCGATGAGCTCGTCCGGTGCGATCGGTTCCGGCGGATACCGCTTGCCCTCGGAGCGCATCGCGGCTGCGGTGTTGCGCCCGGTGAGCGTGACGCCAGAGGCCGGTGGGAGCACGCCAACCCCGACATCGAGCGGATCGATCGGAGCCCCCGCGATGGTCGACGCCCTGCTCAGTACCGCACGAGGGATGACGTTAAGCGTGTACCAGGCCTCGGTTGACCAGATCGTGTCTCCGCCCGTGCTCTGTGGATCCGTCACGAGCGCGTAGCAGCGGCCCGCCTCGAGCCCCTCCACGACGAGACGGACCCCCCGCCCGTCCGAGGTCGGTGTTGCGGAGGTGATCGTGTGCGCCCGCTCATCGACCTTGGGTCCGCCATACGCGCCGGTCGGCTCGTAGGTCCATGAAGTGACAGTGAAGTGGCCCGGATCCGCGAGCCAGTCGGGATGCACCGGCTTCGTGTACCGGACACGGAAGCCATCGGGCGCCGCATGGACGCTGTGCATCTCGAACACGTCAGCCCCGTTGGGTGTGAGGCGCTGGAGACCGAACTGGGTGCCGCGCCAGTTCCAGTTGCCCCCAGCGCCGATGCCCCCGATGTAGAGCGACCCGTCTGGCCCCCAGGCCATGCGGTTTACGCCGGATTCCAGGCCCTGGGTGAAGCGGAAGAGGGCGCCCTGGAGCTGGCCGTTGACGCGTTCGAGCATGACGCGCCGGATGCCCCCGGCGGTCAGCTCGCCCACAAGCAGCTGGCCCTTGAATGGGCCGGACTCAATGACCAAGGGCTGCGTCGGTGAGTTGGTGACCTCGTTCTGCGGCATGAGCACCGCCGCGGGCGTGCGCACGCGGTCGGAGAGCACGCTCGGGTGACCGCCGTTGGGAAAGCGCTGGGCGAGGTTGGGTACGACGTTGGTCCAGTTGTAGTGCCCGTAGAAGCGTCCGGGGACGATCTCAGAGAGCTGGTTGCTGGGCATCCACGTGCCCTGGTTGTCGAGGTAGATCATGGCGCCGTCGGCGGTAAACCCAAGGCCGTTGGGCGTGCGCACGCCACCCGCGATGATGCGTGTGTCACCCGTTTCGATGTCGATCTCGACGATGCCGCCGCGCATGGGGCCGTTGGGCCCGGCATTCTCTTTCATGCCCTCCCAGCCGGGCGGGGCCATGGCGGTGGAGAGGGCGGTGTAGAGCCTGCCGTCGCGGTGGATGAGCCCGAACGCGAACTGGTGGTAGTTCCAAGCCTCCCAGCCCTGGCCGACGATCTGGTGGGTCTCGAAGAAGCCGTCGTCGTCGGTGTCGAGGAGGCGTTCCACGCCGCGCCGGTTGGCGACGTAGAGAACGCCGTCAACGACACAGAGGCCCGTGGGTTCGTAGAGGTCGCTGGCGATCTTCGTGCGGGTGATCTCGGCCGGGTCTCCGGCATCGAGGTTGGCCAGCGCGTACAGGGCGTCTGGCTGCTTGGACTCGATGTCGGGCAGTTCTCGGTCGTCGCGCTGCAGGGGATCGAACGTGCCGATGACCAGGCGTCCGTCGGGGAGGAACGCCATCGCGCCGACCTTGGGCTCATACCCGGGCGGGCGGATGGTGGAGAGCGTCCACGCCGGGTGAACGTCGAGCAGGGGCGCTCGGTCGCCCGGGCGGCGCCCGCCCTCGATGCGCTTGACGCCTGGCGAGGTCACCCGGGTAAGATCCCGCTCGGCGCGGAGGCTTGCTGTAGGGATTGACGCGAACTCGCTCGCGCCGGGCGGGCGCCATTCGAGACGGAGGACGCGGTCGCCCACGTGATCGAAATGCTCGACCAGGAGAGCGTGCGGCCCGCTGGTGAGGTGGACCGGATCGCTCTCCACGGAGACCGACCCGTGGCGCCCGTCGTTGTTGATGACGACGGCGCCGTCAAGCGTGAGCCGGGAGCCGTCGTCGCTGGTGAGGCGGAAGCGGTACTCCCCGGGAGCGGTGACCAGGAGCTGGGCGACGACGCGGGTGACAAAGGGCGCTGAAACAGCGGCAAAGTCGTCGTACCGGAAATCGATGCGATCTCGGAGCTGATCGACGTTGGGCGTCTGGTCCGGCGCCAGCACCGGGATCTCGGCAAGATCTTGGGCGACCTCAAAGAGACGCAGCGTCACGCCCGGGTCGGTCTGCTGGGCAAACGCCGGGCCGCCTCCCGCAGTGACCGCGATGAGCACCGCGAACGGGCGAGCGAGCCAACGCACCCTCGTGGTGCAGGCTGCATCGGCGCATCTGGATCGGCGTGCGTGCATCAAACGTCCTCTCGACGGGTTGAAGCTGTGAAGGCAACGCCATGGTACCACCGCGGTCTCGCGCGGGAGTGAGCTCGTTTCGCGCGGGTTCATGGTGCGACGCCCCGAGCATGACCCCTGAGTCAGCGCCTACGGGGACCGGTGCGCCTCACCCGCGAGACCCGCCTCAGCGACACCCAAGAGCTCGGTCGCCTTGCGCGTTCGCGAGTGCTCGGGTCCGAACTGCTCGAGCAGCCCGGCGTGCGCCTCACGAACCAGAGGCAACGCGAGATCGACCCGCGCGAGCCCGAGGTAGGCCTCGCTGAGGCTCAGACGCATCTGGGCGAGGATCCAGTGCGTTGGGGGGACGGCGCCGCTGAAGATGTCGAGCGATTCCTGCAGGTACGGGAGCGCCTCCGCTGGGCGTCCGGAGCGTGTAAGCGTGACACCCAGGTTGTGCGACGCCATCGCAACGCGAGAATGGCGAGGGCCCAGCACCTCGGAGAAGATCGAGATGGCCTCCTCAAACAGCGTGATCGCATCGTCGGCGCGGTTCTGCGCTCGGAGAAAGTCCGCGAGGTTATTGATGGCGATGGCGACGCGCTCGTGGCGCTCGCCGAAGACGCGCCTGCGGATCTCGATGAGATCCCGCATCTGCGCCTCGGCCTGCTCGTGCTCCCCGAGGGAAACAAGGACCTCCGCCGAGTTGCCCAGGCACGCGAGCGTGTCGGGATGCTCGGGTCCCCGGAGCTCGCGAAGGATCGGCAAAGCGCCGGCGTACGCGGCCCGGGCCTCCTCGAAACGCTCCATCGGGCGATACAGGGCGCCCAGCGAGACCAGGGCCTGTGCGCGCAGGATGCGTGACTGGTCATCGTCCGAGCCAAGGCCAGCGAGGGCGTCCTGGTAGAGACGTTCTGCGTCCTGCGCGTCGCCTCTGGCCGCGTGCAGTGCCGCGGCATTGACGAACGCTCGCATGCGGCGCGGGTCTTCGTGGGAGCCGGACGCGTCCCACAGCCCGATCGCTCGCGCATGGAGCGCCGCCGCCTCGTCAAGATCGCCCTGCGAATGGGTGATGGAACCGAGCTCCGAGATCGCCGCGGGGAGATCGCCCGGGGGCGCCTCCGCGTCGAGCGATGCCAGGAGCCCGACCGCCGCGCTCTGATGGCGATGTGCGGGCTCGAGCAGACCCAGGCGCCAGTACGTCTGACCAAGGGTAGCGTGGAGCGTCGCGCGGAGCGCGGGGTAGTCGGCGAACTCGGTCTCGATCCGGCCTTCGGCGTCACTCAGGAGATCGACCACCTTCAGGTCCGGACCCGCGTTGCCCGGCTCGACCGCCGTAAGCATCCGGC
>JAJDDH010000213.1 GCA_029260415.1 Phycisphaerales bacterium
CGACTCCTTCTCCTACACCCTCACCGCCGGCCCCGGCGCCAGCGTCAGCGTTGACGTCGCCCAGCTGCGCGACCCCGACGTCGTCATCAACCCCGCCGTGGGCCTGACCGTCGACTACTACGCCCTCAACTCCCCCAGCGCCCTGCCCGACTTCGACGCGCTCACCCCCTACGACAGCGACATCGCGATGAACGTCAACTTCGCCAGCACCAACGGCGCCTTCATGTCCAGCGGACGCTCCGACGAGGTCGGCGCCGTCCTCAACGGGTTCGTCGAGGTCTTCTTCGACGGCCTCTACACCCTCTACACAAACTCCGACGACGGCTCCGCCCTCTACATCGGCGACCAGCTCGTCGTCAACAACGACGGCCTGCACGGCATGGTCGAGCGCTCGGGCCAGATCGCCCTCCACGCCGGCAAGCACCAGGTCCGCATCGAGTTCTTCGAGAACGGCGGTGGCGCCGGCCTCTTCGCCAGCGTCGAAGGCCCCAACCTCACCAAGACCGACCTGCAGTCCTTCTTCCTCTCCCACGAGACCTCCGCCGCCTGCTCCGCCGCTGACCTGGCCGAGCCCTTCGGCGCCCTCGACTTCTCCGACGTCACCGCCTTCCTCGTCGCCTTCGGCTCCTCCGACCCCGCCGCCGATCTCGCGGCGCCGTTCGGCGACTTCAACTTCTCCGACGTCATCGCCTTCCTCGCCGCCTTCGGCGCCGGCTGCCCGTAATCCCGACACTCCCCCCGGTTCGCCGTCCTCACCGGCGGCGCGCCGATTCCCCTTCCGTTCACCCCACCCGCCAGGAGTTCTCGCCGTGACCATCAAAGCCGTTCTTACCGTCGCCCTCGCCGCGTGCGCGTCCCCCGCTCTGGCCAGCGACGATTCGCCCCTGGTCCGCCCGTCGTTCCAGGTCGTCGACGACACCACCATCTACGCCGGCGACACGCTCTTCAACTCGTGGCAGGAGCTGGCCGACTCGGGCTACTTCGACACCACCCAGACCCATTGCATCGCCCAGCCCTCCATGCAGGATGTCCAGCAGGGCCCCGCCCGAGGCTCGTCCAACGACTGCTCGTTCAACAACACCAGCATCGAGAACCAGTACAACCCCTCCGCCGGCAAGATCTACATCCCCGTCGTCGTTCACGTCATCCAGACCAGCGGCGGCACCGGCTTCATCTCCGAGAGCCGCGTCCAGTCACAGATCGACGTTCTCAACGAGGACTTCCAGGCCATCGCGGGCTCCAACGGCGCCAACGGCACCGACACCCAGTTCGAGTTCTTCCTCGCCACCGAAGACCCCAGCGGCAACCCCACCAACGGCATCACCTACTCCACCAACAACACCTGGTTCAACGACAGCGGCTCCTACTGGAACACGCTCGCCTGGAACACCAACCGCTACCTCAACATCTACACCAACTCCGCATCGGGCGCCCTCGGCTACGTCCCCGACCTCCCCCAGGGCGGCATCGCTGGCAACAACGCCGACCGCGTCGTCGTCCTCTACTCCTCCTTCGGACGCAACGCCCCCCTCGTCCCCTTCCACCTGGGCAGAACCACCACCCACGAGGTCGGGCACTACCTCGGCCTCTACCACACCTTCGACAACGGCTGCGGCACCAGCAGCTGCTACAACACCGGCGACCGCATCTGCGACACCAACCGCGAGAGCTCCCCCACCTTCGGCTGCCCCGGCTCCCGCACCTCCTGCAGCATGCAGGCCCCCCTCGACAACTACATGGACTACTCCGACGACATCTGCATGGAGAAGTTCACCCCCGAGCAGGCCAACCGCATGCGCTGCTCCCTTGAGCACTACCGCCCCAACCTCGCCTCCGAAGGCCCCGGTGGCGGCGGCGCCTGCTCACCCGCTGACCTGGTCGCCCCCTTCGGCGCACTCGACTTCGCCGACGTCACCGCCTTCCTCCTCGCCTTCAACGGCGGCGCCCCCCAGGCCGACCTCGCCCTCCCCACAGGCGCCTTCGACTTCTCCGACATCAGCGCCTTCCTCGGGCTCTTCGCCGCGGGCTGCCCGTAACCCCCGCAATCTCCCCCAGATACACAGCGGGGCGGTCCGACAGGCCCGCCCCGCTCTTCTTTCCTGCCCAGACCCCGGCGAGCTCTTCCGCTCGCCCCGGTTTGACGGTACGTTGACCACAACGCCCAACTCCCCGGGCGGATCGCCACAAGGAGAATCATGTGAGGACGCCCCAAACCCACGCCCGAACTATCGCTCTCGCCGCGCTGCTCGCCTGCGCCGGCTCCGCCGCCGCCCTCGACGACACCATCGTCTGGCGCTCCGACGCCGCCCAGCGCCTCGCCCCGGTGCAGGTCGCCCCCGCGCAGGCCGCCGCCCAGGCCGTCCGCATCGCGGCCCAGCCCGGCGCGCCCCGGATGATCCTCCAGTTCGACGTCGCCCCGACCAAGGCCCAGCGCGCCAGCCTCGCCGGCAATGGCGTCACGCTGCTCGCCCCGCTCGGCTCGGGCGCCTACTTCGCCCGCCTCAACCCGGGCGTGAACGCCAACGCCCTCACCGCTGCCGGTCTTGTCGGCGCGTCGCCCATCCGCCTCGAGCACAAGCTCCACGACAACCTGCTCGACATGGCGCCCCCGTCATGGTCCGTCGTTGACGCCCGCGATCAGGGCCCGCTCAGCGATCCCACCGTCGGTGTCTACGTCCGCTTCCACGACGACGTCGACGCCGTGCTCGCAGAGGCCAACACCGTCATCACCGACCACGCCGGCGTCGTCCGCGACACGCTCGACAGCGTCAACGCGATGGTCGTCGAGCTCCCGCTCAGCCAGGTGAGCAAGCTCGCCCAGGACGACCGCGTCCAGTGGATCGAGCCCCCGCTCCCGCGCATGGAGCACTACAACGCCTCCAACCGCGCCATCACCCAGGTCGATGTCGCACAGGCCGCCCCCTACAACCTCGACGGCTCGGGCGTCACCGTCCTCATCTACGACGGGGGCACCGCCCGCGCCACCCACAACGACCTGGCCGGCCGCACCACCGTCATCGACGGCTCGGGCACCAACTACCACGCCACCCACACCACCGGCACCGTCGGCGGCAACGGCACAGCCAACGCCACGCACAAGGGCATGGCCCCGGGCGCCACCCTCGTCTCCGCAGGCTTCGAGTACGACGGCTCGGGCACCTTCCTCTACACCAACCCGGGCGACATCGAGGCCGACTACTCCACCGCCATCAACGCCCACTCCGCCTCCATCTCCAACAACTCCATCGGCTCCAACGTCGGCCCCAACGGATTCCCCTGCTCCTACGAGGGCGACTACGGCCTCTGCGCCGCCACCATCGACAACATCATCCGCGGCTCCCTCGGCGGCCCCATCGTCATCTTCTGGTCCGCCGGCAACGAGCGCGGCTGGGCCTGCGGCTCCACCTACAACACCTCCCCGCCCCCCACCAACAACAAGAACGCCATCACCGTCGGCGCTCTCAACTCCAACGACGACTCCATGACCTCCTTCTCCTCCTGGGGCCCCTCCGATGACGGTCGCATCCGACCCGTCCTCGCAGGCCCGGGCTGCCAGTCCAACGGCGACGGCGGCATCACCTCCTGCGACTCGGGCAACGACTCGGACTACACCACCCTCTGCGGCACCTCCATGTCTGGCCCCACCCTCGCGGGCATGGGCGCCCTCATCTTCGAGGACTTCCGCAACTCCTTCCCCTCCGAGCCCGACCCCTCCAACCAGCTCATGTAGTCCTGGCTCTGCCACACCACGCTCGACCTGGGCAACACCGGGCCCGACTACCAGTACGGCTACGGCTCGGCCAAGGTCATCAACACCATCGACTTCATGCGCTCAGGCGACTGGGGCGAGGGCGTCGTCGATCAGGGCGGCAACGTCTCCTACACCATCAACGTCAACCCGGGCGATCCCCAGCTCAAGGCCACCCTCGCCTGGGACGACCCAGCCGGCACGCCCAACGTTGGCAACGCCCTCGTCAACGACCTTGACCTCGTCGTCATCTCCCCCTCGGGCACGCGCCACTACCCCTGGACGCTCAACCCCGCCAGCCCCGCCTCTCCCGCGGTCCAGACGCAGGAAGACCACCTCAACAACATCGAGCAGGTCCAGGTCAACAGCCCCGAGCCCGGCGCGTGGCGCGTCGAGGTCCGCGGGTTCGACGTCGCCGACGGCCCCCAGACCTTTGCACTCTCCGCCACGCCCGATCTGGGTGATGGCCTCCTCGCCGCCAGCGTCACCACCACCGTCCCCACGCTCCATCCCCCGGCAACCCCGCTGCCCGTGGGCGTGACCGTCTTCCCGGGCATCGACTCGCTCGTCCCGGGCTCGGTCACCCTCAGCTACCGCTACGACGCGGGCGCCTTCACCACTGTCGCCATGCCCAACGCCGGAGGCGACAACTACGCCTCCACCATCCCCGGCGCCAACTGCGGCGAGGCCATCGAGTTCTACGTCTCCGCCGAGGGCGCCATCGTTGGCCCCATCGACATCCCCAGCGCCGGACCTGCCGCCCCCTACAGCGTGAGCATCGGGGAGATCAGCGTCCTGCTCGACGACAACTTCGAGACCGACACCGGCTGGACCGTCTCCGGCGGCGTCTCCACCCAGGCCACCGGTCGCTGGGAACGCGGC
>JAJDDH010000214.1 GCA_029260415.1 Phycisphaerales bacterium
GCCGCCGAACGTGCCCGCCTTGCCCTGCACCCGCAGGCGCATGCCCGGCTTGATCTTGTGGCGCATGTACGGCGCGTTGAACCAGACCAGGTCCAGGCGCCCCGTCCCGTCGTGCAGCACCGCCTCGAACCGGGCCTTGCGCCCGAAGCCCGTGATGCGTGACGCCGTGACCTCGCCCCGCGCCGAGACCACGCCCCCGGCGCTGAGCGACTCGATCGGGGCTTCCTGCTCTTCGCGCTCGTGACGCATGGGCAGGTGGGCGATCAGGCGCCCGACGTTGGTTAGCCCCAGCGTCGCCAGGTCAGTCGCGAGCCCGGGCCCGAGCCCCGCGATCCGCGACAGCGGCGTCGTCAGCTCCGCCCGCCTCGCCTCGATCGTCCCCCCCTGGTCAGGCCCGACGTCCATCTCAGCGCCGCCCGCCCAGCCCCAGCGGGTTGTCGTGCGCCGGCCCCTCATCACCCGGCGCCCGCTCGTGATCGCCCGTGGCTGGGTCGATCTGTCGCAGGTACGCCCACGTGTAGATCCCCGACGAGTGCCCGTCGGAGAACGTGATCCGGATCGCGTAGTTGCCCACGAGCTCCGCGCCTGTCGCGACGAGCTTCGACGACGCCCCGCCCCCCGCGGGCAGGACCGTCAGCGGGTTGCTGTCCATCGCCCGGCGCAGCTCGCGCATGTCTGCTGAGGGCGACAGGCGGCGCAGGTGCTCGATCGGGTACACCGACTGCCGCCCGTCCTGCCAGCGTATGGTCAGGGCGGAGTCCTTCTTCAGATCGAGCTTTGAGGGCGTGTCTGGAGTCTCGGGCACGCCCACACTCTAGGAGATCGCCCCGTGCCCCAGGACCAACGCTTCGCTGACCGCCTCGCGGGCGCGATCGACGACGCCGGGACCCCGCTGTGCGTCGGCATCGACCCGACCCCCGAGCGGCTCCCCGAGGCGCTCACCAGCCTCTCGTCGGACCCCGCCGAGCTCATGGCCGCGTTCTGCATCGGTGTCGTTGACAGCGTCGCGGGCATCGCCCCAGCGGTCAAGCCCCAGTCCGCCTGCTTCGAGCGCCTGGGCTCGATGGGCATGGGTGTGCTCGAGCACACCATCGCCCGGGCGAAGGAGCGCGGGCTGATCGTCGTGCTCGACGCCAAGCGGGGCGACATCGGGTCCACGGCCCGCCATTACGCCGCGGGCGCCGTCGCGATGGGAGCCGACGCGATCACCCTCAACCCTTACATGGGGCGCTCCGCGATCGAGCCCTTCCTCGAGGCCGGGCTGGGCGCCTTCGCCCTGGCCCGCACCAGCAACCCGGACTCCGACGAGATCCAGTCCGCCAGGCTTGACAACGGCGCCAGCGTGGGCGAGCACGTCGCGTCCGTGATCGCCGACCTGGGCGTGGGGCGCCTCGGCGCGCGGGGGCTGAGCGACCTGGGAGCCGTCGTTGGCGCGACCAAGTCCACCGAGGGCGCCCGCCTGCGCGCGATCATGCCCGACCAGGTCTTCCTCGTCCCCGGCGTCGGCGCTCAGGGCGGGACGGTCGATGACGTCCGCGCCCTGCTCCGCCCCGGCGCAACCACGCCGGGTGAGCTGGGCGTGCTCGTCAACGCCAGCCGCAGCGTGATCTACGCCCCGCCCCAGCCGGGCGAGACCTGGACCGACGCGATCAGCCGCGCCGCGCGGCAGCTCGGTGAGCAGCTGCGCACGCTGATGCAGTCCGCGGGCGCATAAACAGCGCCGGCGTGCGTGACGCCGGCGCTGCATGAGGTGTACGCAAGAATCCGAGGCTTATCGCCGGCGACGTGCGCCCGCGATGCCCAGACCGATCCCGCCAAGGGCGAGCGCGCCCGGCGCGGGGATGATCATGATGCCGTCCGCCTGGACCGATGAGTCCATAAACGAGGCCGCAAAGAAGTTCGTGGTGGGCTGCTGGAACAGCAGGCTGACCGCGCCCACGAGCTGATCCACGCCGAAGTCCGTTGAGAAGCTGCCGCCCGAGGGCCCGTCCCATGAGCCGTTGCCCGCGGAGGAATCGAACTCGAAGTCAACGCCCGAGCCGCCGTAGAACGTGAAGCCGAAGCCCACGCCCGACCAGTCGCCGCTGAACGAGCCCATCAGCACGTCCCCATCGGCGTCGCTGATCGAGACCGTCCCGATCCCCTGCGCGGTCTTGCTGACCGAGTCGATGTTGATGACCGAGATCTCGAAGAGCACGCTGGTCGGCGCGTTGTCCACGCTGCCCGGGTTGTAGAGCGCCGTGCCGCCCATGCCGCCCAGGCGGGTCACATCGCCGGACGAATCAAGCGTGCCCACCGCTGTGAACACGCCCTCGCCCGTCATGCCATCCAGATCAAAGTTGGCGTTGAGCTCGGTAAAGCCGAACGACGCGACCACATCCGCCGAGGCCGTCGAGCCGGCAAAGGCAAGCATTCCGATCGCACTGGCGGCGCACAGGCCACCCTTCCACACATGCGGGGTTCGCATGGGATCACCTCATATACAACGACTTGGTTGAACCCAGACGCCCCCCGGCTCTGCGGGGCAGCATCTCCTTGCACACCTACAAGGTGCGCCGCCCCGCCGGGATTGCCAGCCCACCAGAGAGAATTCTTGGACCTTCGCCGAGAAAATCGCCCCGGACACGGAGGATCCGGGGCTTCCTTTCGGACGTGTCAGGATGGGCTGTTGGACGGGGAGAAGGCGATCCGACGCCCTACATGGGCTTCTTGTCGATCGTCACGTCGTAGACCTCGAGCAGCTTCTGCTTGTCGAAGATCATCTCCTGGCGCGACAACCCCACAATGTCGTACTCCGTGGTCAGCTCGATCGCGTCCACCGGGCACGCCTCCTCGCACATTCCGCAGAAGATGCAGCGGAGCTCGTCGATCTCGAACTTGGCCGGGTACTTCTCTCGGTCGTCCCACGGGCTCTCAGCCGCGGTGATGTGGATGCAGTTGGCCGGGCAGATCGTCGGGCACATCATGCACGCGACGCACCGGACCCGCCCGTCCTCGTCCTTGTTCAGGCGGTGCACACCCCGGAAGTTGCTCGCCTCCAGCCCGCCCTGCTCCGGGGTGAACTGCTCACGACGCTCCTCGGGGTACTGGAGCGTGCGGGAGGTGTTCTTGAGCCCCAGGGCCTTGTGGGCCAGCGTGCGGCTCTGCCCGAAGCTCGTAAAAAAGTGCCGCATCGTCGTCCCGAAGCCCTTGACCACCTCGGGGAGGTAGACGCTCTCAGAGCGGTTCATCGGGGCGGTGGAGAGACGCAGGATGTCCGTTTCTGGGATCGCCATCGGGGCGAGTATAGGGCCTCCCGGATCGACAACGCCGCGCTGTGGACCGAACCGTTTGCCCGCCGATCATGTAGAATCGGGCGATGACCGGGCGCTCGAGCAAGCCCCTGTTCGAACTGATGACAGGACGCCGGTCCGCGGCGGCCGCTGCCCGCGCGCGCACCCCCGACCCCAGACCCGACCCCAGACCCGCCCGCGCGAGCTCGGGCGACGAGCCCGCGACCTACAGCATCCGCGTGACCACGCTCTACCTGGCCGGGGCGATCCTGCTCACGCTGGGGGTGTTCCTGTACGCGGGGGGGTACAAGCTGGGCTTCAACGCGGGCAAGGCCGACTTCGCCAGCAGCCTCGGGACCGGGGCCGACGACGACCAGGGCCCCATCCGGGACCCCATCAAGACGGGCCAGGACCAATCCTCGGACCCGATCGCCTCGACCACCACCCCGCCCGGCAGCACGCCCAGGACCGAGTCGCCGCCCACCCAGGCCCTCCGCGAGCCCCAGGCGCCCCCGATCAAGACCGGGATCAACGTCCTGGAGCTGGGCTCGGGCCCGATCATCACCTACGCCGGCATGGCCCAGAGCGACCCCCGGGCCCCCGGGGTCAACTACGTGCAGATGGGCGACCTGCCCCGGGACCAGGCCGCCGCGGCGGTCGAGTACTTCGCAGCCAACGCCGAGCGGATCATCGCCATCCCGCTTGAACGGCGAGGCGCCCCGTCCAACAATCCCTGGTACCGCCTCTTCTCCCTGGAGGTGCCCGTGCCGAGCGAGCAGTTCGCGGCGATGGGGCGGGACCGACGCGACCACATCCGTCGCATCGCGCAGATCGGGCAGCGTTGGCGTCGAGAGGAGCGAGGTGGCTCCGACTTCTCCA
>JAJDDH010000215.1 GCA_029260415.1 Phycisphaerales bacterium
CGCCGCGCCCTCGCTCAGGACGAACCCGTCGCGGTCCTTGTCGAACGGGCGAGAGGCCCTGGTCGGGTCGTCGTTGCGCTTGGAGAGGGCCTTCATGGTGGAGAAGGCGCCGATGCACAGCGGGGAGACCGCGGCCTCGGATCCGCCTGCGAGCATGACGTCCGCCAGGCCCCGCTGGATGTAGCCCATCGCGTCGCCGATGGCGTGCCCCGAGCTGGCGCAGGCGGTGGCGTGGGCCGACGAGGGGCCCTGCAGGTTGTAGCGGATGGAGATGTTGCCCGTGACCGCGTTGACCATCAGGCGGGGAACGGTGAATGGGCTCATCCGTGACCAGCCCCGGCTGCTCATCGTCTGGAGCCCGTCCTCGATCGTCCGGATGCCCCCGATGCCCGAGCCCATGACCGTCCCGCGCCGGTCGAACACGCCCGTCGTGAAATCGAGCCCTGAATCGAGCACGGCCTCTTCGGCGGCGACCACGCCCAGCTGCGTGCAGCGGTCCAGGCGCCTGGCCTCGCGTCGTTCCATGACGGGCTCGGGCGAGAAGTCCTTGACCTGCCCGCCGATCGTTACGTCCCAGGGCTCCTTGTAGCGATCGAACATCTCCTCTTCGATCACGCTGATGCCCGAGCGGCCCTCGCGCATCGCGCCCCAGGCCTTGCCCGCGCCGATGCCGAGGTTCGTGACGGCGCCCATGCCGGTGATGACCACACGCCGGGCGGGGTCACGGTTTGTGGTGTTGGTGCTCATCAATGGGAATGGGCGGACCCGGGAGGGCCCGCCCGTCTCGCTGGCTCATCCCGGGCGCCTGGCTCCCCACGATCGGCAGCCGTCGCCCAAGGGTGATCGGTTCGATGGATCAGTCGACGCCCTGGGCCTGCTTGATGAAGTCGATGGCCTGACCCACCGTCTGGATCTTCTCGGCCTGCTCATCAGGGATGGAGGTCTCGAACTCGTCTTCGAACTCCATCACCAGCTCGACCGTGTCGAGGCTGTCGGCGTTGAGGTCCTCGACGAAGCTCGTGTCGCGGGAGATCTTCTCGCGGTCCGCGCCCATCTGCTCGGCCACGATTTCGATCACCTTCGCCTCAATCTCTTGTTCGGTCACGCTCGTATCTCCGAGGATTTCGCCCTACGCCCGGCCCCGGGTCACGCCCACGGGTCCCGTGCGGTTCGATGCCAGCGGTTCCAAGCCCGCCGGCGGCGATTCTAGCCTGCGCCCGCGCAGACCGCCAAGTCCACACCTCCCGAACTCTCGCCCCCCGCCCGCCCCCCGATTCGGACCTGTCCGGGTCCGGTCGGGCCGGATGTTCCGCACGCGCCCCGCCGATCGCCCCCGGAGGCCCGTTTGGACCCCAACCGCCCTTGACCGCCCCCCGGTTGCCGCCGATCGCCTGCCAACGGGCCTCCGCGAGGGAGTCCCGGGTCACACGGGATCCAGATCCCGGCATCTTCGGAGGCGTCGATGGCGTACATGCCGATGGAACCAGAGGCGTTTGCCGAGCAGGTCGCGGGTCTTGTCCGCCGGATGCAGCCCGGCTACCAGATCGATCTGACCGGGCCCCGGGAGATGCTCGTCAACGGGCGCCGCCTGGATCTGGACAACCTGTTCCGCATGGTCCAGCACGAGCCGGACCGCGGGACCGAGATCGTGGAGCACTTCCTGGACCAGCTCTTCGCTGGCGACCCACTCGATATGACCGAAGTCCCCCTCGAGTTTGCGCGTGCCCGGATCATGCCCAGGATCCAGCCCGAGTCGATCTTCGACCACCTCTCCCGGGAGCTCGTCGCCCACGTCCCCTTCGTCAACGACACCGTGGTCGTCTTCGTCACCGATCTGCCCCACATGACCGTCAGCATCACGACCGAGCAGGTCATGCGCTGGGGCATCGACATGGACGAGCTCGAGAAGATCGCCCGCGAGAACCTCGACCGCTACGCCCCCGATCTCGAGATGCAGATCATCGAGTCCAAGGAGGGCGGGCGGGCGGTCATCGTCGCCGAGCAGGACGGGTACGACGCCGCCAGGCTCCTCATGAGCGACCTCTTCGGCAAGCTCGCCCCGCGCCTGGGCGGCGACTTCTACGTCGCCACCCCCGCCCGCGACATGTTCATCGCGCTGTCCTGCGAGCCCAAGCCCTTCCTTTCCCGCCTCAGCGGGCGCATCGAGGAGGACTACCAGCGCATGCCCTACCCCATCTCCAAGAACCTCTTCTACGTCACCCGCGACGGGGTTGCCGGCACCGCGATCGACAGCACCAGCGACGAGGAAGCCGCCTGAGCCACCCCTGGTCTCGAGCGGGCGTCAAACCACACCGATCTCTGCGCGTGCCGCGCCCCTGTTGCGGCCCCGGATGCTCTGCCGATCTGGCCGTCTGGGTCGCCCTGCAGGGCGCGGGATCGAGGCGTCGAGCCCTCTCGGAATAATCCCCCCGGGGGGGATATTCCTTGGGGATGCCGACACCCCCGCAAGAGCACCGGACGAGCGTCTATCTCGACGATGAACAGGCCCGATCGATGATTCGTGCGCTCAGCCGGATCGAAGGGCATGTCGGCTCGGTCAAAAGAATGATCGGGGAGCAGCGGTGCGCCGACGAACTCCTGACGCAGATCGCGGCGATCAAGGCGGCGCTCAATCGGGTGACCGTCCAGATTGTGGAAGAGGAGCTTCGCCTTTGCCTGACGCAGTGCGGCGCCGCGGACGCGGACCGCCGGTTCGACGCGGCGATGAAGGCCCTCTCCTCGATGCTCAAGCGATCATAAAGGAGCGCCAGATGCAGGTCAGAATCGTGTACTTCGACGGGTGCCCGAACCACGAGCCGGCGGTCGTGCTCGTCCGCGAGGTCGCCCAAGAGTTGAACGTGCCAATGCAGCTGAGCGCGGTCAGGGTCGAGTCCCCAGAGGACGCGGTGCGTGAGCGCATGCTCGGCTCGCCGACCATCCAGGTGGACGGGGCCGATATCGAACCGGCGGCTCGCGACCGGGACGATTACGCGATGAGTTGCCGGATCTATCACGGCAAGCTCGGGCTGCCCCCGCGAGAGATGATCGCTGCGGCGCTCTTGGGTCGTGACCTCGTTCCGCAGAAGACGGAGGACGCCTCCGATCCCAGCAACGGGTGCTGCTCGTGAGCGCGATACCGACCAGGGACCGGGTCAGCACGGTCGGCGCCATTCTGTCGGCGATCGCCTCCTCGGCGTGCTGCTGGCTCCCGCTGCTGCTCGTGGGGTTCGGTCTCTCGGCGGCGGACTCTCCGCCTGGTTCGAGCGATACCGCGTGATGTTCCTGATCTCCGCGAGCGTGCTGCTCGCGATCGGCTTCTACTCGGCGTACTTCGGCGCGAAAGCGTGCGACTCGTCCTGTGCGTGTGCAACATCGACCACGCGTGCGAGGCGGGTCTCGCGGGTGATGCTCTGGGTTTCCGCGATCATCGTCATCGCCTTCGCCGCCTTCCCCAGATATGTGGGCGTCTTCCTCGTGAGCGGCGGTTCGTCGGAGTTCGTCGCGTCGGATGCGGACTCGATCCGCGTCTCCATCGAGGGCATGACCTGCGAAGCCTGCTCGGTTCACCTCAGGGAATCCCTCTCCACTGTTCCCGGGGTCCTCGATGCGCGGGTGTCGTACACGGAAGGTCTCGCAGAGCTGAAGACCGCCCCACAGGGGACCTTCGATCCGCAGGCCGCCCTGCTCGCGATCGATCGGGCGGGCTACTCAGGCTCACTCGCGGCCCCGAGCGATGGGCTCCCAACGACCCCCTGACGCGTTCCCTCCGCCCCTACCCTCGGGGCATGACCGACGACACGCGCGTGCTGACCTGGGCGACCCTGCTGGGCAAGTGGACGGAGTTCGCCCAGGCCGCCGTCGCCCTGCCCACCGATGGCGAGGGCGGGCGGTGGCGTGACGCCGTGCCCGCGATCATCACCCTCCAGGCCGTGACCCACGCGCTGGGCGAGCTCGACGAGCTGGACCCCGACGAGCGCCCCGTCGCGATCGACCGGGCCGAGATCTCGTGCCGCGAATCGGTCGCCCGCCTCAACGAGCTCTGGCACGGGGAGTCCCTGCCCGAGCAAGTGGGGGAGCTGATCACGGATTCCCGCATCGCGTTCGAGATGGCGGCCAACGCGGGGGTCGAGTGGCTCGTCGCGTCCGATCGCCTCGCAACGCCTCACCCCGCGGACCTGGTCGAGACGCTCGCGTCGCTGGGCTTCGCGGGTGATCTGTTCCTGCCCTCGCCGGGCGTGCCCCTGTTCAACGGGTCCGTCGCGGCCTTCGCCCGCGGCCCGGGCGGCTCCCCCCCGACCGAGGACGAGGCCAAGGCCATCGAGGCGTTCCTCACCCGGCGCGGGGGCGGGCTCTCTGCCGCCGAGCGGATCAGCACGCCCCGCCAGGTCTACCGCCAGCTCGACTTTGCGACTGGCGCGATCACCCGGGACCTGGTCATCCCCATGAACGAGGACCTGCCCCCGGGCCAGCCGCTGCTGGTGCTGGCGATCGAGGGGGGCCAGGCGTGCGCTGTCTCGCCCGAGGCGCGGGGCGGGGCGAGGATCGAGGCGGTGAGGGTGGAGGTCTTCCGGCCCGAAGGCGCCGAGCCCGAGCCCGCCTAGCATCCGGGCCCAAGGCGAAAACCACACGAGATTCGGAGGAGACAGGCCATGCCCAAGCGTGCCAAGATCAGCATCATCGGAGCCGGCAACGTCGGCGCCACCTGCGCCCACTGGGCCGCGGCCAAGGAGCTGGGCGACATCGTCGTCCTCGACATCCCCCGCGCCGACCAGCCCGACCAGCACATGCCCAAGGGCAAGATGCTCGACCTGGCCTGCTGCGGCCCCATCGAGCGCTTCGACTCGAACATCACCGGCACCTTCGACTACAAGGACATCGCCGGCTCCGACGTGGTGGTTATCACCGCGGGCATCCCGCGCAAGCCGGGCATGAGCCGCGATGACCTGATCGAGACCAACGTCAAGATCGTCAAGAGCGTCAGCGAGAAGGTCGCTGAGTACGCGCCCGATTCCAAGGTCATCATCGTCTCCAACCCGCTCGACGCGATGGTCTACACCGCGTGGAAGGCGACGGGCTTCCCGACCAACCGCATCATGGGCCAGGCCGGCTCGCTCGACGTCGCCCGCTTTAGCACCTTCATCGCCTGGGAGATCGGCTGCTCGGTCGAGGACGTCTCCGCCCTGCTCCTGGGCGGGCACGGCGACGACATGGTCCCCCTGCCCCGCTGCACCAGCGTCCACGGCATCCCGGTGACGGATCTTCTGTCCAAGGAGACCATCGACGCCTGCGTCGAGCGGGCCAAGAAGGGCGGGGGCGAGGTCGTCAAGCTCATGGGCACCAGCGCCTGGTACGCCCCGGCCGCGGGCACGATCCAGATGGTCGAGGCCATCGTGAAGGATAAAAAGCGGATCATCCCGAGCGCCGCGTACTGCGACGGGAACTTCGGCGCCAAGGGCCTGTTCGTGGGCGTGCCCGCGATGCTGGGCGCCGACGGCGTCGAGAAAATCGTCGAGTTCAAGCTCGACAGCGATGAGCAGAAGCTCTTCGACGAGTCCGCGAGCCACGTCCAGGACCTGGTGGGCACCGTCGTCAAGCTCTTCCCTGATCTGGCCTGATCTGGCCTGATCGTTCGCAAAACCCGAGTCCCCCTGACCGCCCGCAGCAATGTGGGCGGTTTTTTGTTTTCAGCTGACAGATTCGCCCGCCCGGCGCAGAGACCCTGTGAACGCGCGTTCAGGCGCCGGGTGGTCCAGGGGGGAGCGCTCGGCGCCGGCGCGCGCTCACCGCTCGTCCGGGTCCACCCCGTCGCGCAGCATCTTCTGGCGACGCTCGTCGAGCAGGTTGTCCGCGTCCTCGCCCAGCGAGGTCAGCAGGCGGTACGCGTACGGCGCCCCGGCCAGCCACTTCTTCCACCGGAGGAAGAACCAGATCAGCGCCGGGGGGGCGACCACGCCCGCTGCGATGAACCAGGGCTGGGTGCGGATGGTCGCCGCCAGGGCGATGAGCCCGAGCGTGAGCGCGAGCACGACCAGACCGATGACGAACCGCCCGCCCTCGCTCGAGAGCGCGCCCTTGACCGACACCCGCTGCGAGACGTTGACGTGGTGGGCCTCGGGGTCGAAGCCCTCGAGCAGCTGGCTCCCGCCCTCGAGCTCGGCCTCGTGATCGCCCGCCCGGGGCGTGTCGATCTCGTCGAGCGCCTCGTCGAGCTCGACGTCATCGACGGTGTCGTCGAGCGCGTGCGCGGTATCCTCAAGATCCGCGCCGGTATCGGACAGA
Organism: Phycisphaerales bacterium; assembly: GCA_029260415.1. GTDB lineage: Bacteria > Planctomycetota > Phycisphaerae > Phycisphaerales > UBA1924 > JAJRXR01. Next base: position 6,280 of record JAJDDH010000215.1, read on the forward strand.
TCATCATCATCCCGACGCTTTGACACTGTGTGAACCCCCGCCCGCGCCCTGTCGTATCCGGAATAATACGCAAGCCTGAGCGCCCATTGTTCGGGCACAACGTGAAGCTTGCGACGCTGTTGCTGATTCGGCGCCCGCACGGCGCACTTTCGTTCGCATCCAGCGGGGGCGTGCCCGGTTCAAGGGACGCGGTCCGCCACGCCTTGCGGGCGGATCTCTCCGACTCCAGCCTATAGTTTGCCCCGAATTCATGCTCAACGGAACACCCCCCGAACGAAGGGGACGGAGGACACGATGACTGATCGACGAGGACTTCTGGCGGCCGCGGTGCTCGCGGCTGCGGCCCTGGGCGCCCCCGCCCTGTGCACCCCCGCCCTGGCCCAGGACGACGCCCAGGCCTGGGCCCCGACCTGGAGCGATGAAGGCATCGCCTCCGTCGCGACCATGCTCACCGGATCCTGGCGCACCACCAACGCCGTGGACGAGTTCGGGGGCGAGGGCCAGGCCGACATCGTCATGAACGTCGCGCCGCTGGCCGTCGATGGCATGGGTGACACCCTCTACGTCGAGACCGCCCGGTCCGACGCGCTGTGGGAGCCCTACCGCCAGGCCGTCTTCCAGCTGTACCGCTACAAGGGCCAGATCCGCCTGCGCACGTACGAGCTGCTGGCCGACGACGTGACCCGCGCCGCGTTCGCGGGCCTGCACGCCGCGCCCGAGCTCTTCCCCGAGCTCTCGCGTGACGACCTGATCGCGACGCTCGACGTCGCGCTGTCCGAGGGCAACGGGTCCTACTCGGGCTCGACGCCCTACCCCTACCCCACGGGTGTTGGCGGCGCCGTCGAGATGACCAGCCAGGTTACCCTCACCGACTCCACGTTCACCACCGCGGATCGCGGGTTCGACGCCAACGGGAGCGTCGTCTGGGGCGCGGGCGAGAACGCCGCGTACACCTTCGAGCGTGTTGAGCCCATGATCACCGCCGACCATCGCGAGGGCGGCGTCATCGTCATCGACTTCGTCAACCCGGGCGAGGACGTCGCCCGTGACGGCGACAAGATCCACACCCACTACACGGGCTGGCTCGCCTCGGGCGCCAAGTTCGATTCCTCCCGCGACCGCGGGCGCGCCTTCATCTTCGATCACCCCTCCGCCCCCGGGCGCATGATCGCGGGCTGGACCGCCGCCAACAACGGCATCTCCGTCGGCACGCACCGCAAGGTCTATCTCCCCTGGGAGGTCGCCTACGGCGAGCGCGGCAACCCCGCCGCGGGCATCCCCAGCCAGTCCGATCTCCTCTTCCAGATCGAGTGCCTCTACATCGAGCACCCCGACACCCCCGCGACCGAAGGCGGCGCGGCGGACGACGGGATCGACCACACGGGTCACAACCACCCGTAATCCTTCTCTGATCTCGGATCGCTCCACCAGGGGCGGCGCCCCCAGGCGCCGCCCTTTCTCGTGCGCCCCCCCATACAGTTGCACGATGAGCAAGGACGATTTCTACGACACCCTCGG